>JACCXA010000154.1 GCA_013697365.1 Chthoniobacterales bacterium | reverse complement strand
CATTGTTGACGTTCGTGATGTAGGTCTGGTGATGCTTCGTGTGATGAATCTCCATGGTGCGCGCATCAATGTGCGGTTCGAGAGCATCATAGGCGTAAGGGAGTGCAGGTAATTCGTAAGCCATAGTCCTCCATAGTTCGGCGCGAATGCCGATGCGTCAATCCAGAGCACGGGCGTCCCGCCTGTGCTCCGGGGACGCGCGCTCCGTTTCAGCAGCGGTAGAAGCTTTTCCGGTGGCCGAGGCCGCTGCGGTAATTCACAAAAGTCGCGAGCGCGAGGAGCGGAAAATTCTGCCGGTACATGTCGTACTTCAGATAGAAGACGCCCGGGAAACCGGTGCCCGTAATCTGCGGCTCATCCCACGCCCCGTCGCGCTTCTGCGTGGAGAGCAGGTAGCGCAAACCGCGCTGCACACTGGGCCGATCCAAATCACCGCACGCACAAAGGCCCATCAGCGCCCAGGAAGTTTGCGATGCGGTGCTTTCGCCACGGCCTTTGAGCGTGGGGTCGTCGTATGACGCGCATGTCTCGCCCCAGCCGCCGTCATCGTTTTGACAGCTCTCCAACCAATCGCGTCCGCGCAAAATCCACGTCTGCGACATGTCCTCGTCGATCGCGCGCAGGCCGCGCAATACCTGCCACGTCCCGTAAATGTAATTCACACCCCAGCGGCCATACCACGACCCATCATCATCCTGCGTATTAATCAGGTATTGCACCGCGCGACGAACGCATGGCTGCTTCGTGTCGAAACCGATGTAGCCCATGACCTCGAGCGTGCGCGCGGTCAAATCGCTGCAGGTCGGATCCAGGATGGCGTTGTGGTCCGCGAATGGCATATCTTCAAGCCAGTGCTGCGTCACTTCCTTGTCGAACGCGGCCCAGCCACCGTCGCGACACTGAAAGCTCAGCTGCCAATCCAGCGCGCGTTTGAACACTTCGTCGATCGCCCCTGGCTCCGCCGGCTGCACCAGCCGCAGGCCCATCAAAACCATGGCCGTGTCGTCCGTGTCCGGGTAGTAGACGTTGTTATATTCGAAGGCCCAGCCGCTCGCTTCCGGGTGCGGGTTGTTCACCGTCCAGTCACCGTGCACTCGCACTTCCTTTCCGACCAGCCACGCCGCCGCCTTGCGCAGTGCGGGGTCGTCCGCCGGCACGCCCGATTCCGCGAGCGCGATGATATTGATAGCCGTATCCCATACTGGCGAAAGGCACGGCTGGATTCGAAAATCCTCCTCATCCTCCACAAAGAGCTCGCGGAAATCCGCGACCGCTTTCCGGTAGGCCGGATGGGTGGAACCGTAGCCAAACGCTTTCAACGCGATGAGCGAGTTCAGCATCGCGGGGAAGACCGTCGCGAGTCCGTCGCTCCCCTCGCCGATACGCTCCAGCATCCAGCGCTCGGCTTCCTCCAGGGCGCGCTGCCGCATCGGGTGCCACCCCAGTTTCGAAACGATCTTGAGCGCGTGATCGCCACGGAGAAAGAAGTTCCTCCAGGTCAAAAGCCGTGAATCACGCGCGAGCGAGAAATCCTTGTGCTCGGTGCCGAGCGGATACAGCTCGTGCAACTGCTGCATACCCGGCAGCTCGCGGGTCGGCTTGAAGTGGTTGATGATCGCGAGCGGGACCAGCATGGCCCGGCTCCAGGAGGACATTTTGTAGATGTTAAATGGCAACCACGATGGCAGCAGGATCATCTCCACCGGAATCGAAGGGAGATATTGCCAGGGGAACTGTCCGAGCAAGGCCAGATACAGCTTGCTGAAAGTGTTCATGCGCGGAATCCCGCCGAGGCGAAGGATGTTTGCGCGCGCTTCGTGCATGAACGGGAGGTCAGCGGAATGCCCCGCCAGCTTCAGGGCAAAGTACGCCTTGACCGACGCATTCACTTCGCTGGGGCCACCGTAGTAGATATTCCATCCGCCGTCGGGGAGCTGGCGCTTCAGGATATGGCGGACGCAGCGCTGTTGCATTGCCTCATCCACATCGCCCAGCCAATGCATGAAGAGCACGTAATCGGAGCAGAGCGTGCTATCGACAATCAGCTCGCCGCACCAATGACCATCCGGGTGCTGTTGGCGCAGAAGATTCTGCTGGGCACGCGCGATCGCC
Source organism: Chthoniobacterales bacterium (assembly GCA_013697365.1). Classification (GTDB taxonomy): domain Bacteria; phylum Verrucomicrobiota; class Verrucomicrobiia; order Chthoniobacterales; family UBA10450; genus JACCTI01. The sequence goes on along the minus strand of JACCXA010000154.1, from coordinate 7,778 downwards.
TCTTGCAGATCCGCGAGATCGGGCGCGTAGACCGAGGCGTCAGGCGACGCACTGGGGAGCGGAATGACGTTCGACGAAACCGGGGGCATACGACTCAGGAAGCGACGGCTTCAACCTCCGCCTGCTTTCCTGTCAGATGTCCATTTCCGGAAGTAACGCCGTTGTAGGCGAGCACTTCGCTCCCGCGCCCCGTCGGCATCGGCCGGCTGCCGAAGTTGAACTTGATCGTCTTCCACGTATCGCCGGGTTGAGCATTGCGGCCCAGGCTGGCGGTCGGTTCGTAACCGCAATGCGTCATGCAATTCTCGCAGCGCGGATCGCGCGCCACGCCGTCCACGACACCGTATTTCTCCCAGTCCACGCTTTCGAGCAGCTCGGCATAGCTCTCGTAATGCCCAGTCCCATTCGTCCCAGCCGCGTCGGTCATGAAGTAACAGGGTGCTTTCCAGCCGCGCATGTTGCGTGTCGGAATCGCCCACGCCGAACAGGTCAGGTCGCGCTTCCCGGCCAGGAATTCGAAGTAAACCGGCGTGCCGAAGAAGGTGTAGCGCTCCATCCATTCCTCCATCTTGGCGAATTTCTGCACCGTCAGGTTGCGCGTCAGGAAGAAATTCTCCGGCTGCAGATTCAGCCGCGAGATCATGTCTTTCTTGGCCGCGTCGTATTCGTACCCGGGCGTGATCGTGTGACCGTCGACGCCAAGATCCGAGAGGAAATCGAAGAGCTGTTCGAGCTGTTCCATGTCTGTCTCTTTGTAGACAGTGGTGTTTGTCGCCACCTGATAACCAAGCAGCTTGGCCATCTTGATCGCGAGAACGCACTCTTTGAAGACGCCTTCGCGCTCCACGATCAAGTCGTGCGTCCGCTCCAGCCCATCGAGGTGCACGTTCCAATACATCCAGTCGCTCGGAGCGATGGTGAGGGGATTTTTGATCTCTGACTGCTGATCCCTGATTGCGACAGCCTCCTTTTCCGAGACCAGCCCGGTGGCGACGAGCTCAACGAGCTTCGTCTCCAATTCTTTGCGCAATCCGCTCTCGGGCTTCCGAAATTCCGCCTTCATCCACTCGCGCATCTTCTTCCGCATAAACATCGCATTCGTGCAGACATAAACGATGCGCTTCCGCTCCAGCAGGCCTTTGATGAGCGACTCGATATGCGGGTAAATCAGCGGCTCACCGCCGCAGATCGAGATCATCGGCGCGTGGCACTCGTCCGCCGCTCCGAGGCAATCCTCGAGGCTCATCATGTCCTTGATCGAGGTGGAATACTCCCGAATGCGACCGCAGCCGGTGCAGGTCAGGTTACAGGTGTGAAGCGGCTCGAGCTGGAGGACGGTGGCGAATTTGTCCGTCCGGCGCAACTTATGGCCGATGATGTACGCCGCGATTTTGGTCGTTAGCGCGAGCGGGAATCTCATAGGGCGAGGATAGTAACGGGGGGCCATGGGCTGTCAATGACCGCGAAGCTGGGCCGCCGGCAGGCCTTGCGTGGTCGCAGCCGAACCCAGATCAAAGCAGGAGATGAGTCCGATGAGATTCGCGCCAACGAACATTAACCGACATGCCCACTGAAACAGTCGCCGTCCTCGGCGCCTCCCCGAAGCCCGACCGTTACGCGTATCGAGCCATGGAGATGCTCCGACAACACGGGCACCGCGCCATTCCGGTGAATCCGGCGTTCAAGGAAGTCCTCGGCGAGCCTTGCTACGCCAGCCTCAGCGAAATTCCTGAACCAGTCGACACTGTTACTCTCTATCTGGGCAAACAGCGCTCCGATCCGTTGATTGACGAGATCGTGGCCGCAAAGCCTCGCCGGATCATTATGAATCCCGGAGCCGAGAACCCGGAGCTAACGGCGAAGGCCGAGGCGGCCGGGATTGAAGCGGTCGAAGCCTGCACGCTCGTCATGCTGCAAGTCGGCAGCTTCTAGCACTTGCTTCTGTCATCCTGAGCGAAGCGCAGCGGAGTCGAAGGATCGCGCGAGTCAGCTTCGGTTCTGAATCCTCACAGCGCTTACTCTGATCGACGCTCGGCGTCCGCAAAAACCGTCGGTGTCGCCGGGAGGTCCCTCGACTTCGCTCGGGACGACAGCCACGCACGCGCGTCCTCTATGGCGCCTGCCAACCGCGCCGGATCAGGCTCACCGCGATCGCGGCAAGCAGCAGCGAGATCAGCTTGGACGCGCCGTTCAACCCGCGCTGACCGAGCAGACGCGAGAGGCGATCGGCATTCCGAAAGGCAAATCCGACCAGGAGCAGATTCGCGAGCAGGGAGAGCAGCGTGAAGAGCACACCGACCGTGTCCACCAGGATGAGCAGCGCGGTCAGGAGCGCCGGTCCGGCGATGAGCGGCATCCCGAGTGGCACCACGCCGAACGCTTCACCGCAGGGCCGATTTTCGTTCTGAAGATCGAGCAGCTCACGCACTGCGAGCCCAAGCAGGATCAAACCGCCCGCGACCTGGAAATCCCCGACGGTGATCCCCAGGGCGGCGAAGATAATCTTGCCGAGGAAAATGAACCCGATGGCAACCGCCAGCCCCGTGAGTAAGCCGAGATTGCCTTCCGCTTGCCGCCGCTGCGGCTTCACTTGAGAGCCAAGCCCGATAAACACCGCCGCCAACCCGATCGGATCGATTGCCACAAAAAGCGGGATGAACGCTACGAGGAATTTTTCGCCGAATTCACGCATCTCTCCTCGCGCTTTTACACAATCCTTCGATGGCCTTCAATGGCCCTTCGCGCAACGTTCTCTCGTGCTCGCTCTCTACCTTCGATGTTCGGCGTTCGATGTTCGATGTTCAGTGTTCAGCCTGGGAAAAGGGAAAACATCGAACATCGAACATCGAACACCGAACATCGGACCGGGAAGAACCCCCGCGCTCTTTGCTGCGACGCTGCTCCTCGTTTCCTGCTCACGGCCGGAATCAAACGTCGACAAGGGCAACCGCCTCCAGATCCTGCACAAAGGAAACGGCCAGGAAGTCCAGGATCTCGACCCGCAAATCGTCAACAGCGTGAGCGAATTCAACATCCTCTCCGCCCTCCTGGAAGGGCTGGTGGGAGAAGATCCGAAGGACCTCCACCCCGTGCCCGGGGTGGCGGAGCGCTGGGACATCTCGGAGGACGGCAAGACCTACACCTTCCACCTCCGCGAGAACGCGAAATGGTCGAACGGCGACTCGATCACCTCCCAAGATTTCGTCGAATCGTATCGCCGCATCCTTTCCCCGGCGCTCGCGGCCGATAACGCCTACATGCTCTACCCGGTGCAGAACGCCGAGGCGTTTCATAAAGGCGAATTGACCGATTTCACCAAGGTCGGCTTTGAGGCGCCGGATGCGCGCACCTTGATCATGCGCCTGGCGAATCCCACCCCCTACTTCCTCTCGCTGCTCAGTCACTACTCATGGTTCCCGGTTCACATCCCGACCGTGCAAAAACACGGACCGGTCAACGAGCGCGGTAGCCGTTGGACTCTGCCGAACCGCTTCGTGGGCAACGGCCCTTTCAACCTCGAAGAATGGCGCCTGAACGTGCGCGTCCGCGTTAAGAAAAGTCCTACCTACTGGGACGCGTCGAGCGTCGCGCTGAACGCCATCGTCTTTCACACTATCGACAGCGTCGACGTGGAAGAGCGGGCGTTTCGATCGGGCCAATTGCATGTGACAGACGCGATCCCGGTTAACCGCATCGACCGCTATCGCCGCGAACAACCGGACCTCCTCCGGATCGATCCCTATCTCGGCACCTATTTTTTTCGGGTAAATGTGACGAAGCCGCCGCTCGACAGTCGTCTGGTGCGCCGCGCCCTCGCTCTCGCGATCGATCGCCAGAGCATTGTCGACAACGTCACCCGCGGCGCCCAGCTCCCCGCGAATGCGTTCACTCCGCCGAACACCGCCGGATACACCTCCGCCGCGTCGTTGCCCTACGATGTCCCACAAGCGCGGCGCCTGCTGGCGGAAGCTGGCTTTCCGGAAGGCCGCGGCCTCCCGCCCATCGAGATCCTGTTCAACACCTCCGAGAACCATAAGATTATCGCCGAAGCGATCCAGCAGATGTGGCGCAAGAACCTGAACGTCGCGGCCACGCTCCTAAATCAGGAGCAAAAGGTTTACTTCGATTCCCGTCGCCAGATGAATTACCAGGTCATCCGGTCCACCTGGATCGGCGATTACAACGACCCGAATTCCTTTCTCAATCTGTGGCTCCCGGGTGCCGGTAATAATATGACCGGCTGGTCGAACCCCGAGTATGATCGCCTGATTGCAGAAGCCGGCCGGACCGCTGATCAGGCAGCACGTTACACCGCCTTTCGACAGGCCGAAGCGATCCTTCTGGAAGAGGCGCCTATCCTCCCAGTCTACTTTTACACACACGGATTCCTCATTCGCCCGAGCGTAAAAGGCTGGTATCCGACGATCCTGGATCACCACCCATATAAGCACGTTCGATTGGAGTTATAGGAGAAGCTGTTACCTTCTCCTCTCATTCTCGGGAAGCTGGCAGCTTCCCCTACAACACCTCATGAAACGAAACGTTCTCCTGCTCTGCTTGCTCCTCGCCCCTTTTGCCGTGGCCGCCCCTCCCGACCTTCCTCAAAAACCGGCCCTCGACTCCATCAACGCCGGCGACTTGATGAAACACATCAAGGTCCTGGCGTCCGATGAATTCGAAGGGCGCGCGCCGGGTTCGAGAGGCGAGGAGCTTTCCGTCAATTACATCAGCGAACAGTTCAAATCCATCGGCCTGAAGCCCGGCAATCCGAACGGCACTTACACGCAGGAAGTGCCGCTCGCTGGGATCATCACGAAGCCAACCGCGCGCCTCGAGGTGAATGGGAGGCAGATGGACCTGAAGTTCCCCGAAGATTACGTCGCCTCCTCGGCCCGCCTCCAAGACAGCATCAGCGTCGAGAACTCGGAGGTCGTGTTTGTCGGTTACGGCGTCGTGGCGCCAGAGTTTGGCTGGGATGATTACAAAGGCGTCGATGTGAAGGGCAAGACGATCCTGATGCTGATCAACGATCCCGCCCTTCCAAGCTCGAGTGACGCTGCCCAGCTCGACCAAAAAATGTTCCGGGGCCGCGCCATGACTTATTACGGCCGCTGGACTTACAAGTATGAGATCGCCGCCGAGAAAGGAGCCGCCGCCGCTGTTATCATCCACGAGACCGAGCCTGCCGCCTATCCGTACTCTGTCGTTCAATCCAGCTGGTCGAAGGAGAACTTCGAGATCGATGCCGCGAACAAGAATATGGATCAGGTCGGCGTCCGTTCGTGGGTCACGCTGGACGTCGCCAAAAAGCTCATGGCTGAAAGCGGCCAGGATTTCGACGCCCTGAAAAAGGCGGCGCTGAGCAAGGATTTCAAGCCGGTCTCACTCGGTGCGAATGCCACCTTCCAGCTCAAACAAACCATCCGCTCCTTCAAGTCGCACAACGTGGTCGGCCGGATCGAGGGCCGAGATCCGAAATTAAAGGACGAATGGATTCTTTACACCGCACACTGGGATCACCTGGGCAAAAATCCCGATGTATCCGGCGATAACATCTTTAACGGGGCGCTCGATAACGCTTCCGGTGTTGCCGCCATCCTCGAGCTGGGCGAGGCCCACATGAAGCTGCCGACGGCGACGAAACGCTCCGTCCTGATCATGGCAACCACGGCCGAGGAAGCCGGTCTGCTCGGTGCGAAATACTACGCGGAGAACCCGCTCTATCCGCTCGCCAGGACCGTGGCCGATATCAACATCGACGGGACGAGCGTCTGGGGAAAAACGCGCGACATCGAAGATGTGAGCGACGGGAACTCCGACCTCGACGACTTGTTAGGCGAAGCTGCAAAGCGTCAGGGCCGCGTTCTTGTCCCGAACAGCAAACCAGAGCGCGGTAGTTTCTATCGCGCCGATCAGTTTGAATTCTCGAAGTTCGGCGTGCCCTCGCTCTACACCGGGCGGGGCAAAGATTTCCCCGACAAACCGCCCGGCTTCGGCCAGCAGAAAATGGAAGAATACGTTGCCAATATTTACCATCAGCCCTCCGATGAGATTGACCCGGGCTGGGATCTCTCCGGCGCGGCGCAGGACGTGCAGCTCCTCTTCGAAGTCGGCTACCAGGTCGCGAATGCTGACAAATGGCCGGAGTGGAAACCGGGAAACGAGTTCAAAGCCAAACGCGACCAGATGCTGGGCAAGGCGCGGCCGTAAGAGCGGCCTTCGTTGCCGCCCGCGGGCGTGAGTCGGTGGTCCTCAAAGCGGATTTATTTTTCCGAGGGCAAACATGCCGGGAAAACAGCACGTCGAGGTAGATGGACGTAAGTTGACGATCTCTAATGTCGAGAAAGTCTATTACCCCACGAGCGGCTATACAAAGGGCGAAGTCCTCAGCTTTTATAGCGCAATCGCCGACACCATCCTGCCGCACTTGCGCGATCGCCCGCTGACTTTGAAACGCTACCCGGAAGGGATCGCGGGAGAACATTTCTACGAGAAAAATGCGCCGAAACACAAACCGGATTGGGTGAAGACATTCGCGGTCCCGCGCAGTGAAGGGGGGTCCGCCATCCACTATGTGCTGGTCAACGATCGTGCGACCCTGACCTGGGTGACCAACCTCGGTGACATCGAAAAGCACGTCCTGCTCGCCCGTTCGCCGGAGTTAAACCAGCCGACCTCTATCGTCTTCGACCTCGATCCGGGCGAACCGGCCGACATCATCGATTGCGGCTGGGTCGCCCTGCACTTACGCGAAGTCTTCGCGGCCTGGGGTCTGGAGTCGTTCATGAAAGTGTCCGGCTCCAAGGGCCTGCATCTCAGCGTGCCTTTGAATGGCGAGGCGACTTACGAGATGACACAACCATTCGCCAAAACCGTCGCCGAACTAGTTGCGCACCAAATGCCGAAAGGCGTCGTCTCCGACATGGCAAAAACCCTCCGGACCGGCAAAGTGCTGATCGATTGGAGCCAGAACTCAGATTTCAAAACGACGGTCTGTGTCTACGCAATGCGGGCGAAAGGAGAACGGCCTTTTATCTCGATGCCGGTCGCCTGGGACGAGCTGGCCCGGGCTGTGCAACGGCGTGACGCGAAGCGCCTCGTCTTTACGGCGGAAGCAGCAGTGAAGCGAACGGGGAAGCTAGGCGATCTCTTCGAGCCGGTGCTGAAGTTGAAACAGGAACTGCCGGCAGCATTTACAAAGGCGCTTTCCGCAGGGCCGCCGCCGAAGCTGAGTCGGTGGCCGCGCAATACAAAAGACAGCGGCAAATCTCGCCCAATCGATAAAACCCTGCGCGAATACACGGCGAAACGCGATCTGACGCGCACACCCGAACCGGCCGCCCGTGTCGCCCAGGACATCGAAGGCCGCAGCCATCATCGTTTTGTCATTCAGAAACATGCTGCTAGTCATTTGCACTATGACTGGCGTTTGGAGATGCAAGGCGTGCTGCGTTCCTGGGCTGTCCCGAAAGGTCCGCCGACGGAGTTAAAGGTGGCCCGGCTCGCGATGCACGTAGAGGATCACCCACTCGACTACGAGAAGTTCGAAGGCACGATCCCACCGGGAAATTACGGCGCCGGGACAGTCATGGTCTGGGATTACGGTGTCTACGACGACATTACCGGCAACGCCGCCACCGCCTTCTGGGCTGGCAAGATGCACATCGTAATGCAGGGTCAGAAACTCAAAGGCGAGTGGATCCTGGTGAAGGACAAACGCGAGCCGGAGAGCAATAAGTGGCTTTTGATCAAAGCCGGCGAATCGATGACGCCCATTT
>JACCXA010000142.1 GCA_013697365.1 Chthoniobacterales bacterium | reverse complement strand
GTGTAGGGCCACTCTTCGGACGGTTGCTCGCGGCGCAATTCGCTGAGATGTGGGAGCTGCTGGGGCGGCCGGCGCGATTCACCGTTGTCGAACAGGGCGCGCACGACGGCGAGTTTGCAAAGGATGTCCTGACGGCAGCGCGCGACACGGACCCGCAGTTCTTCGAGGCAATCGACTACGCGATCGTCGAGCCGTTTGCGGTCTGGCAGACCCGGCAAGAGGAGAAGCTGGTGGAGTTCGCCTGCAAAGTGGGCTGGCAAAACTCGGTCGCGCATCTTGCGTCTTTCCGCGGCGTTCATTTCTCGAACGAATTGATTGATGCACTACCGGTCCACCTTGTGAGATGGACCGGCTCCGAGTGGCTCGAGCGACATGTCTCGACAGAGGATGAGAAATTAACGCTGGAAGACCTGCCGATATCGAATGAGAGGCTCCGCGACGAGTTGGGGGACATCCCGCCGCAGCTGCCGGCCGGCTACGAACTGGAAGCAGGGCTTGCGGCGCTCGACTGGATCAGAACACTCGCACCCAAGCTCGCCGCCGGCTGGATTCTGGCCGTCGACTACGGCTACACGCGCGATGAACTTTACGCGCCGTCACGCTGTCGCGGCACGATACGCTGCCGTGCGAAACATCAGGTTTTGTCGTCTCCGTTGTTGCACATCGGCGAGGCCGATATTACCGCGCATGTCGATTGGACCCGGCTCGCAGAACAGGCAAAAGCTTGCGGGCTAACACTTCAAGGTTTGGCCGACCAACATCATTTCATCACCGGTCTGCTTGCCAGCGACATGATCGGCGGACTTTTGACCTGCGACGAAGCAAAGACCAAGCGGGCCGTGCAGACCCTCCTCCATCCCGGCTTTCTCGGAATGCGGTTTCAATTCCTCGCGCTCGCGAAGAATGTCCCGCCAAGCGCGCAGCTTAGCGGGATGCGCTTCTCGCGCCAAATTTCGGGGAGCGCGCGCTTGTAGCGTGCTGGCGATAGCGTCCAGCCGACGCGAACTTCATCGGCGCACCTGACGGATGTGCGATCGAAGACCCAAAGCTCGGACCGCTCCAGAGAAGGTTGCCCGATCTGCCCAGACACCACATCTTTTGCCTCATGTTCTTACCGAACCAAAAAGTCGCGTGCGTTGATGGCAAGTTTCCGCTCGGCATCGAGCAGCTCTACACCGAGCTGCCGAAAGAGGGCAGTACCTACACGATCCGCGACATCGTGCCGGGGGTGGGACTGACCGGGGAGGAAGGCGAAGTCGCGGTTTACCTTTGCGAAATCACAGGACCGCTCAATGCCCATGGTATCGAGCGCGGCTTTCGCGCCGACCGTTTTGCTCCGTTGGAGACGATCGAGGAAGAAGCGGAAGAAGAGATCGCGCTCGGGATGCCTGCGCTGGTTCCCGCGTAAGCGAGCACTCCCGTTCGTGCAGACTGTCGCCATCGCTTTCCCGATTCCGTTCGAGTTCATCCTCTTCGCGGTCACGCTGCTCGGCGTGGCGCTCTGGCACCGGCACACTCTGGCCGTGGCCGTGAGCGGTGCAGCCAGCATTGCGCTCTACAAGATCCTCTTCGCCGGCTTCACGACCGGACCCGGCCTCGGCGGTTTTCTCTCTCACCTGGCTCACGAATGGGTGCTCCTGACCAACCTGCTCTGTCTCCTGACGGGCTTCGCATTGCTCTCCCGCCATTTCGAGAAAAGCAACGTCCCGGCCGCGCTTCCAAAATATCTTCCGCGCGATTGGAAAGGAGGCTTTGCCTTGCTTGCCATCGTTTGGGCGCTCTCCAGCTTCCTCGACAACATTGCCGGCGCCCTCATCGGCGGCGCCATGGCTCATCAACTTTTTCGCGGCAAAGTGCATCTTGGATTTGTCGCGGCCATCGTTGCAGCCTCGAATGCCGGGGGCTCCTGGAGCGTCATTGGCGACACGACGACGACGATGATGTGGATCTCGGGCGTGTCACCCGCGCGCGTTTTCGAAGCGATCATCCCAGCCACCGTGGCTCTTTTTGTTTTTGGAATTCCGGCGGCGAGGGTGCAGCACAGGTATTCGCCCATTTTGGCCCGCGCCTCCGCTCACCCGGACATCGATTGGGTCCGAGTGGGAGTCGTGGCGCTTATTCTCTTCCTCGCGCTCGCGACTAATCTCTCTGTCAATCTACGCTTCCGGCCTTACGCGAATGCCTTTCCGTTCATCGGAGTGGCAGTCTGGGTGGCGATCCTGCTTTCGGCCCGAAAACGTCGCCCGGATTGGGAACTGCTCCCGCGGACGATCAGGGGTTCCATCTTCCTGCTCGCGCTGGTCTTGTGCGCCTCCATGATGCCAGTGGAACAGCTGCCGCTGCCATCCTGGCAGACCGCTTTTGGACTCGGCCTCCTTTCCGCCATCTTCGATAACATCCCGCTCACGGCACTCGCGCTCAAACAAGGGGGCTATGACTGGGGCTTTCTCGCTTACACCGTCGGGTTCGGCGGCTCGATGATCTGGTTCGGATCGTCGTCAGGCGTTGCTCTTGCGAATATGTTTCCCGAAGCTCGTTCCGTCGCAAATTGGCTGCGGCACGGTTGGATCATTGCCGTCGCTTACGTGATTGGTTTCTTCGTCATGCTCGCGGTCTGGGCGTGGCATCCCGACCCGACGCGGGAGAAGAATGCGGCGCCCAAGCCAGCCGCGCATTCGCGCGTCGCTCCCACCAGAGAAAGCTGACGCAAAGGACAAAAAGACCGAATAGCACGGGCGCGTAATTCGGTCGGAAGAGCAGCGGAAGCCGTCGGGCTGCGCTCCCTGTCAAGCCAGGCGCGCCTCGCCGCGCGACAAACATCCTGGTGGCGGCGCGACGCCGGCCCGCCCGCAGGCTCTGCCATTCATTCGCCTCGTGAACATAAAAATCAAAATGTGCGCCAGCCCCGGACCCGGGCAGCGAGACACGATGCCAGCCCGCGCGCCGTGGCCAGAAGCGACCGCGCCACTCGTTAGGCTCGCGCGCTCCCTGGGCAAGCGGAAGCCGGCTGCGCTCGTCGTTGTCACCGACGACTTCCGCCGGTCTCGGTGAATCCATAGCGCCGGAATAGCGCAGCTGGATCGGTTGATGAACGAAGGCGGGCGAGTTTGATCCCGGGGCGATCGTCCATTGCCCGACCGTTTCCTCCTCCGGTCGCGCGAGTTTGGTAAGAAGGAATGACCAATACTTTGCAAAAACGGAGCCTTCCTTTCCCAACCGCCACCGCCACGTGTCTCGCACCAGGCTCACGGCAGTGCGGCCGCGCCCCCGCTGCAGCGCGCTGACCAGGCGCCGCCCCTGGCTGTCGGTCACAAGCGTGTTTCCCCCCGCGGTTGATTCGAGCGTCAGGTTTTCTACGGGCACAGGCTGCTCCAACGGCTCCCCGAGTCCGGGCCATTGGATTCTGACTGTGCGCGTTTCGTTTTCCGGAACGTCGCCCTCGACAGCAGTAACTTTCCACGGCAGCAACTGATCCAACTCCGCGGCCAGCGAAGGTTCGCCAGCGGGGAGAGCGAGAAGGCCCAGGCCGTTGTCGGAAATTGCGACCGAGAGCGCGTCGCGTTCTTCCGGGGAGATCCCCAGGAGTGCCTGAGCGTCAGAAATGACGACATCGAAGGCCCGGAGCAAATCTTTGCTCAAGGTGGAGAACTCGCGCGGCGCGCCGGTCGTGCCCGCGAATCGATAGCGTCCCTGGCCAACCAGAGTGCGCGAAGTGAGTGCGCCCCCTCTGGATTGATACCAGCGTTGAAGATGCGACGTCTCGACGCGCGGACTGCTTTCCAGAATGAGCACGCTCGGCAGTGGTGCAGCCACGACCGAAACCCCGAGCCGCTCTTTTCCGCGTACCTCGCCGTCGTCGCCGCCTTCCCGCAGTTCGAGCGTCCAGAGATATCGTCCCTCTGCCGCGGGAGACAGGGTTGATAAATGGAAGGTGCCTTCGATACCTGCGCCACCAGTGACGGCGGTCTCACTGATGGTGTTGTCGGGTGCTTCCAACCGAAGAGTGGCTGATTCGCCCGCCTTCAAGCCATCAATTCGCCCTTGCAGCACGAGGTCATTGCCGAAAGGAAGGGTGCGAGGAAAATGCACGAAGCCAATAGTCGGATGGTCTGCCTCAACCGCGGACGGTTCGAAGGAAACCTGCACGTCGCCAAGGGCATCGAGATCAAACGGTTCCAGGCCGTCGCCTACGATGCGGAGCTTTTGGATCTGCGGGTATTCCCGCCGAAGATATGCGACATCGGGAATGGCAACGGCGTCCGGTGGTGTCGATTTCACCCCGGGCAGGGCGAAGTTTTGACCGGACGCAGCCGGCACATCACTGGTCGACTCTGCCTCCGTCCAAAGAATCGCATCCGTTGGACCGGAGACCTCCGGTCGCTTATCTCTTTCGTGCGGCGTTCCCAAAAGCGCTAGAGCGAAAACGGCCAGCACGCTTCCAACGATGCGGAGAACCCGATGCTGCCGCTGGGGACGGCGCCACTCGATTCCGACAAGCAACGCCGCTCCGGCAGCCGCCAAAAACGCCAGCGTCACGATCCAGGCCCCCGCTCCTCCAAAGCCTCGAAATAGGGCGGGGCCAGCGCGGGCGAAACTTCGCGCGGGCGAACCGGTTGGCGCTCCGGCTTCGGCAGCATCTGCAAGAGCGCTTGTTTGAGTTTTGACTGCTCGTTAGGCACGGGGGCCGGTCCGTTCCGCAGCGCACGGAGTTCCTGCAGCGCAGGCAAAAAGCGCTCCGGACTCTGCGTCGCGGCTTCGATCAGCGCCTCTTCCACCTTGCGCAACGCTTCCTGCGCTCCGGAAGAAAGGGGCCCCGCCGCTCGACTCCAGGGGGCCAGCCGTAGCACGTCTCGCGCTTCCGTTTCCCGACTTGTTGCAGGCGCACACCTAGCCTCCGCGACGGCGCGGGCAGGGATCGCGCTGACATCACCACGCAATCGCCGTTCAGCAAAATTAATCGGGGCCGGCTCGAAACCAACGCGCTGCACGTAGGCGCGGTCACTTTGCTGAAGCGCCTTCAGGATTTCCAGGGCCAGATTCTCCGCCGGGAGCGCCTCGGCCAGCTGCGCGCCGCGCAGGAATCGCTCCGCTTCCCACATCGCAGCGACGGCCTGACGCACGGTTCCTTTAGTTTCACGATCGAAGAGAGTCCCTTCATCCAGCGTATCATGTTGATGTCCGAACTCCGCCGTTAATTGCTCCTGCGTGATCGGTTTCGTTTTGTCTCTCGGGGACGCGCCATGATCGTGCCCGTCGTCGAGAGAGTGGCCCTCTCCGAGCTCGACCTCTTCACCGAGGAATTGCCCGTAGCGCTGTCGCAGCATC
>JACCXA010000170.1 GCA_013697365.1 Chthoniobacterales bacterium | reverse complement strand
GGGAGCGCCAAAGTCTCGCGCGCGGCGCGCTCGGTTTCAGGAAAGTCGCCGCTGCTGTAGCCGAGGTGAGCGAAGCATTGCTGCTCATGCAGGCCGAGCGGGTAATAGATCGCGTTCCCGATTTCGTTCCGGATCAGATGATCGAGGAGAGCGTCGCGGTCGGAGGTGCGGATGACGTATTGATGATAGATGTGGTGATTGTTCAAACCACGTCCGCGAAATGGCTCAGCCGGAAGCTCGATCTGAGTCGTTAATCCGCGCCGTTCGAACTCTTCCCGATAACGGTCTGCCACTCCGCGCCGTGCCGCCGACCATTCATCCAAGTGGGGCAGTTTTACGTTCAGAATTGCGGCCTGAATTTCGTCGAGGCGGAAGTTGCCACCGATGAATCGATGGAAGTAACGCGGTTCCATCCCGTGCTGCCGGCAGATACTCAGTTTTTGCGCCAGCGTTTCGTCGCGGCAGATCACCATGCCGGCGTCGCCCGCCGCGCCGAGATTTTTCGAGGGATAAAAGCTGAAGTAGCCGGCCGGGCTCATGGTTCCCGCCTTCGCGACATGGCCAGCGTACGGGTATTCGGCTCCGATGGCCTGCGCCGCGTCTTCAATCACGGTCAAGCCCGCCCCCTCCGCGAGGGCGTTAATCTCCTCCATCTCGCAGCAGAGACCAAACAGGTGCACGGGGACAATCGCGCGCACCTTTCGACCTGCCTTGTCCACAAGCACGCCGTCGGAACTGCGATTGCATTCGCGAGCGATGTATCGCGCCAGGGCGTCCGGCGAGATGTTGTATGTCAGGGGATCGATGTCGACGAAAACCGGGGTCGCCCCAACGCGTGCGATACAGCCCGCCGTGGCGAAAAATGTGTAGGCAGTCGTGACGACCGCGTCGCCCGGTCCGATTTCGAGCGCCATTAAGACAGCCAGCAATGCGTCAGTCCCGGAGGAGACGCCAATCGCGTGAGGTATGTCGCAATAACGCCTCATCGCCGCTTCGAACGCCTCCACTTTAGGCCCCAGAATGAAAATCTGGCTGGCGAAGACGTCTTCGACTTCGGTCCGGAGAAGCGCAGTCAGACTGCGATACTGTTCGCTCAGGTCCAGCAAGGGCACGCGCATCGCGCGAGCATGGCAGTTTCGATATTGCCTTCAATCGGAACTTTGCCCCGTGGGGCGCACTCGTTGACCGCAGGTAACCCGTGAGATACCATGGACCGCATGTCGCTCCTGCGCGGGGTTTTCTGGTTTGCGCTCTTCGTGTTTTTCGCGTTTTGCTTTGTCGTGCTTTTCGAACACGGCACGAGCAACTTCTCCAACGGCTTTAAGACCGAGTTGCAAAAGGCGAAGTCCTACGTCATGCAAACGGCGCAGCCCGCCAAGTCCGACAAGGACAAGAAGTAGGCGTCGGTGGAAGCCGATCTGTAGAGGAAGCAGCCAGCTTTCCGTGTCTGAAACTGGGGAAGCCAACGGCGTCCCCTACAGCGCCTCGAATTCGACTTCGACATGCCGCTGCAGGTAGCCGCGCGACTCCGCCTCGCCGAGAAACCGGCGGATCGCCGCACGTCCGGTCTCGCCATAATCACGCGTGTAGTCGTTCACGTACATGCTGATGAATTTGCCGGCCAGGGTTGTGTCCATGTCGCGCGCGTAGGGCATGGAATGACGTACCGCTTCATCCCGGTGATCGAGCCCATAGGCAATGCTCTCGCTCAGGATCTGCGACAGATCGCGTCGCACCGGCGCCGCGATATCCTTGCGCAGAACGTTTCCGCCGAGCGGCAACGGCAGCCCTGTCTCGCGTTTCCACCACTCGCCAAGATCAATCACCTTCGTGAAACCGCTCTTGGCGTAGGTGAGCTGCCCTTCATGGATGATCAAACCAGCGGCTGCCTCACCCCGTTTCACCACCTCGAAGATCTGATCAAAGGGGACAACCACGTAATCAAAGTCGCCCAGACAAAGACGCAGCGCGAGATAGGCACTCGTCATCAAACCCGGAATCGCAATCCGGCGGCCGCCTAACCAGGAGCGGATCTCGTCATCAGACGCGTTCGGCGTCAGGCCCACTGTCTCCAGACAAACAATCATGGGCCCGTAACCGTCGCCCATGCTGGCCCCGCACGGAAGCAGCGCGTAACGGTCGCTCACGTAAGCATAGGCGTGGATCGAAACGGCGGAGATGTGCAATTCCCCGCGCAGCGCGCGTTCATTCAGGGTTTGGATATCCTCCAGCCGGTGCTCGAACTGATAGCCGCGCAAGTCGATCTTATGCTCAGCCATGGCGTAGAACATAAAGGCATCGTCGGGATCGGGGGAGTGGCCGAGCGTGAAGATGGGCGAGTCGTCCGCGGGCCGCATGGAGCGGATGCTACGCGGCTCGTTCCACATCGCAATTGAGGAGTGGCCCGTGCCTGAAATCTTGTACACTGGATGCGTGCGCTCCCGGGATTTACATCAACAAGGTCTGCTCCTCGTTTGCGTCGCGTTGTTCGTTCCGGTACGCTGCGGTCGATGGCGAAATCTGCTCTCGGAAAAGGCCTCGGCGCGCTGATCGGTCCTCGCCCGACGCAAGCGCCCCCGCTGGACGTGCAGTTGGCGACGGAACCAGGAGAGAAAGTGCACCAGGTGAATCTCACCAGCCTTGTTCCAAGTCCTCTCCAGCCACGGAAAGAATTTGCGCCTGACGCGTTGCAGGAATTAACGGAATCAATTCGACAGCACGGGATCATTCAGCCGCTCGTGATTCGGCTGGTCGATGGCCGGCATGAGCTGATTGCGGGTGAACGACGCTGGCGAGCCGCGCAGCACGCGGGATTGACCCAAATCCCGGTGATCGTGCGCGAGGCGACGGATCTCGATGTCCTCGAGCTATCGCTGATCGAGAATCTGCAACGCGCAGACCTAAACCCGATCGAAGAAGCGCAGGCCTATGCACGGCTGGCAGGTGAATTTGGGATGCGACAGGACGATATCGCAATGAAGGTGGGCCGAAGCCGCGCGGCCGTAGCAAATTCCATGCGGCTGCTCGATTTGCACCAGCAGGTTCAGGCCTGGGTGACGCAGGGGCTTCTCTCGGTGGGTCACGCGAAAGTGTTGCTCGGTCTGAAAGTGCACGAGGAACAGCTGGCAGTCGCGGAAACAATTCTCCGTCGCAGTGCGACGGTGCGCGACGCGGAACGCCTCGTGGCGAGGCAGCTTGGGACGACGCGACGCCGGCGGGGTCCGGTGGCCAGCGCCACGGTGACTTCGGCCACGGTCGATGATTTGCAGAATCGTTTGCAGGAACATCTTGGGACGCGTGTCATTTTTCATCACGGCGAGAAGCGGGGCCGGATTGAGATCGAATATTACGGGAACGACGACCTCCAGCGCGTCCTGGGCGCTCTTGGTTTGCCGGCGAGCGAGAGCTGAAAGCTGTTGGCAACGCGCTGCATGAGATCGCGTCTGCTGGTGCTGGCTTCTCCCGAGCCTGTTCTTCCTAAGGTTCGATTCGACAGGCTTGAAGTCCGTCTGCGGGGAGAGGCACGATCCCGGTTTTCCGTTGTTTTCACTCTCGCCATCGTCCTGGCTGCATGCAGTCCCGCGACCACCGCAGAGCACAACGGCATCAAAATCTGGGAAGAATTCTCAGGCGATGACGCCCTTCGACACGTGCAAGCGCTTGTCGACCTCGGGCCGCGGCCTCCTGGAAGCGAAGCGCTCCAGCAGGCGCGGGCCTACCTCGCGAAAGAGCTGGACGGCTTCGGCTGGGGTGTGACGCGGCAATCTTTCACAGACGACACGCCGGAGGGGAAGATCACGTTCGTCAACTTGATCGCCACATTTCCAGCGGGGGCGTCGCAGGCGATTCCTTCGTTTCTCCTCTGTTCCCATTACGACACGAAGCTTTTCGCGAACGCGCGGTTTGTCGGCGCAAACGACGGCGGCTCGAGCAACGGCGTTCTTCTGGAAATGGCGCGGGTGCTCTCGAAGCAGCCCAAGCTCGCCGCGCGAGTGCAGCTCGTGTTTTTCGATGGCGAAGAAGCCTATGTCAGTTTCACGGACACGGACGGTCTCTATGGCAGCCGCTATTTCGCAAAACAGCTCGCCGCTGCGGGCAAAACGAAGCAGTTCAAGGGCGGCATTCTTTTCGACATGGTGGGCGATAAATCTCTCACCGTCACGCTGCCGCCCGATTCGCCCCCCACGATCACGCGCGGCATCTTCGCGGCCGCGGAAGCACTCAATGTTCGCAGGCATTTCACCTATGCTTCCGGCGCGATCACCGACGATCATACGCCACTAAATGCGGCGGGCATTCCGACGATCGACCTGATCGACTTCGAGTATCCCGCGTGGCACACCCCGGATGACACGATGGACAAAATCAGCGCGGAGAGCCTCGACATCGTCGGGTCCGTTGCGGCGCGCTATCTAGCAGACGAGGCACTGAAGTGAAGCGCGCGCTCCGGAGACTCGTCCTTCTCGTTCTGTTCGCCGGTCTCGGATGGGGCGTAAGCGAACTGCTTTTTCATTGGCATGTTACGAGACCGTTGCTCGCGCGTTTGCTGGGCGCTAAAGCGGACTCTCCGGCGGTGGCAAATCTGCGACGGGAGTCGGCGGGAGAACAAATTTCAGACACGGTCCTTGATCGCGAGCTCGATCTATTGCTTCACCAATTTGCCGACGAGAACGCTTTCAGTCAGGCGCTGGAAGCATCCGGCTCCTCGATCCAGGCGCTTCGCGTCCAACTGTCCGAGCATTTGCGTGCGCGGCAGTGGCTCGAAAACAAGATCGGGCCGCATAAAGTCACGGAAGCGGAGGGTCGTGCCTTTTACGATGCGGCACCGGAACAGTTTACCCAACCGCAGCGCTTTCGCGTGCGGCATCTTTTCCTCGCCGCGCCGCCAGGGACGGCTCCGGAGGCGGTTGCCGCAAAGAGAACGTTGATTCAGGGTCTGGCAATCCGCCTTCTCGCTGGTGAAAATTTCAACGCGCTCGTGGCGGAGGCATCCGAGGACGAGGCGACCAGGGCGCGCGGGGGCGACCTCGGCTACTTCTCCGCGCTGCGCATGCCGACGGACTTCATGGCGGAAGTCGAAAAGCTCCGCCCCGGTGAGTTCTCCGCCCCGGTCCAGTCGCAGCTCGGATTTCATATTCTGCAGCTCACCGAGCGCAAGCCGCCTCGGCCGCTCGC
>JACCXA010000169.1 GCA_013697365.1 Chthoniobacterales bacterium | reverse complement strand
GCCGCGCTCGCGTCGGAAGGTCGCGCGATAATCGAGGGGGCCGTGGACGACGCGATAAGACTCGGCTCTTTGCCGCTCTCGTCGATCGGGGAGGATTTTTGGCCCAACAGCCGCACTCATCGCAAAGGCAAGCAGGAGGACGAGAGCGCCGGCAGGCGTTTTCAGTAGAGAGTTTTGTCTGGGTTTACCGACCACTCACGAAACAATTCTGCTGCTGCCTCGGGAAAAAGCTGCTCCATCGGCAGCGTCCGCGCCGAAACCGCGAGCGGAATCTGGCCATAAATAAATTCATCATCGAAGCCGGCGGCGGCTGCTTCAAGCCTTGTGCTGGCGAAGTAAACTTTGTCGAGCCGAGCCCAATAAATCGCCGAGAGGCACATCGGACATGGCTCGCAGGTCGTGTAGAGAAAACAGCCACGCAGTTCGAACCGCTGCAGCGCATGACAGGCTTCGCGGATTGCAGTGACTTCGGCGTGGGCGGTCGGATCGCAAAGTTGTGTGACTTGATTGAAACCACGCCCGACCACGCTCCCCTCGCAAACGACGACCGCCCCGAAAGGACCGCCACTGCTTGTGAGCATTCCGGTTCGCGCGAGCCGAATGGCCTCGCGCATCCAGTCCTCACCGGAGGGATCGGGGGACGCGTTTTTTTCGAGTGAAGGCGGACCATCCATGACGCGAGGCTAGGGAGTCGAAGCAGCAGTGCGCAATTCCTCAATCCCGCCGAAGGCAAAGCGCGAGCACCTGAGCGGTGGCGGGAGGTCATGCTGGTCGAGACCGCGTTGGCGATTACGTTGCGGAAATGGATAAATTTCTTCGGGAATCGATCGACGAGGCAAAGAAAGGCCTGGCCGAAGGAGGCATCCCGATCGGCTCAGTCCTGGTGTGTGATGGCGAGATCATCGGGCGCGGCCACAATCAGCGCGTGCAAAGGGAGAGTGTGATCCATCACGCGGAGATGAACTGTCTTGAAAATGCCGGGCGCCAGAAGGCGTCGGTCTATCGCGATTGCACGATTTACTCGACACTTTCGCCCTGCCCGATGTGCAGCGGAGCGATCGTGCTTTACGGCATTCCGCGCGTCGTAATCGGCGAGAACATTACTTTCCAGGGGTCCGAAGATTATCTGCGATCGAGTGGTGTTAGGATTGAAGTGGCGCAGGATGACGAATGCGTCCGGTTGATGCGCGATTTCATCCGGGATCATCCCGAACTTTGGAACGAAGACATCGGGGTGTGATGACCATGGCAATCCAGCTCGTGGGCCTTGGAGGCCACCTCTAGATCGGAAGATACTTCTCGATTTGTTGCACCAGCTTTTCGCGGTCTACGGGCTTCGAGATGAAAGGGAAACCTCCCAGGAGCGGGCCCGTCTCGGCTTCCTGCCGCGTCACAATCCCGGTGAGGAAGACGATTGGAATATTTTGCAATGTGGAATCGGCCCGGAGCTGTGCGGCGATATCGCCTCCGTCAAGATTGGGCATCATCACATCAAGGAGAATTAAATCCGGCCGGAACGCTCTGGCCGTCGCGAGGGCACGCGAAGAATTGTTTTCTTCGCAGAATTCGTAGTCGGTGAGAGCGAGCTTCGTCACCCGCGTGAAATCTTTCTGGTCGTCCACGATCAGAATTTTGGGCTTGGTTTCTCTCATCTCACTACGGCTTCTAAGATTCCGGGTCGAGGTTGGAAAGGCTTTCCTTCCGGCGCGGCCAAAGAATTACGGAATTCGAGTCCTTGTTATTCGGTATTCCGGTTTCGGACATCGCACGGTCGAGCCTGCCAGGAGCAAAACATTCAACATCGAACACCGAACATCGAACATCGAATGCAGACACATAGCCCTTGCGGATACGCGCTTGCGGCGAAATCAGTGACTCATCATGAAAACAGAGAAGGGCGCGAGCCAGTCACATCGCGGAATTGAGGGCAATCTTCGGGTCTGCGCCATCGCGGCCGTTCTCTCCTGCCTGCTAATGCTGATCTGGGCGCTCATTCCTGTGTTCACCGGTGCCGGGTCGCTCGACCCGAGCACGCTCACCCGCCGCGTGCTTATCCCGATCGGGTTCGTTCTCCTCAACGTCGCGGGGGTGTTGCTGACGTCGTCCATCGTTGCCGCCATGTTCGCTCAATCCAACTGGCGGCGTGGGCGGGTGGCGGTTGGACCGTCGTTGATCGGCGTCCTGCTTTTTGGAGCTCAAGCGCTCGCGATGTGGCGGCTAGCCGTCGCCCAAAACCCCGCTCTCCGAACTGACCCCGTCGTATGGGTTCTCACCGGCGTGGCGGTGGCTTTCGTAAGCACTTGGCTGCTCCTCGAGCCTTTGCTCCGGCTGCCGGCGGAGACAAGCGACTGCGCGCGCCTCGACGGGCTTGGTTTCGGCGGTTTCTACTGGCACATGATGTTGCCGCACATGAAGGCTCGAGTGCTGGTCGCCTCAATTTTGCCCTTCGCCGCAGGGCTGAGC
>JACCXA010000106.1 GCA_013697365.1 Chthoniobacterales bacterium | reverse complement strand
CGTTCACCCGGGCCGAGAATCTCACTGCTCTCGACCGGTGCCGGGCCCGCCAGACAAATCTTGCAGATCAGTATTTCATCTGCCGCCAGCTCACTGGGTGGCCGCTCTTCCAAGGTGTTCACCTCCGGGCGAACCCACGACCGTTACGGCGTCTTCGTTCCCCCAGCCTGGCTTTGGATCGCGGCCTGGAGTTCCGGCAAGTGCTCCTGCACGCGCTTCTGGCCCATTTCCGCGCCCTTGGCGAGAAGGGTCGGCATTTTCTGCACTGTCTTCTTCCCGAGCGGTGTCTGATAAAATGCGTTCAATTCTTTCAACTCCGCTTCCGTGAATTCCGCCGTGTAAATTTTCACCATGTCGTCTTTCAAGCTCGCCCAGCTCATATACTTGCTCAGAAACGCTTTCATTTGTGTCTGGTAAGGTGCAATCGCGGGATTCTGTTGCACCTGCATCTGCAACATCTGGTCGACCGACTGGTTCATCAGCTTGTCCATGTCCATGTTGTTAAGAAGAGATTCTGCGGCGGCGCGGTGCGTCTTTTCATCAGCACGCAAATCGAGCGGATGTGAGAAAACGAAGGCGCCGACCAGGAGTGGGAAGAGAAATTTCATGGCGGGATGCTGCACTGCGCTGTCCTGAAGTTCAAGAGGCAAGCCGCAGCGCTTCTTTAGTTGGCAGAAAAGCATTTCTGTTTGTCGACGCGCGGCGGCCTCGTTATAGATCGAGAAGTGTTCAGCCTTACGATGCTCGGGAGCGGCAGCGCTGGGAACGCGGCCTTGCTCATGACTGAGCACTGTCGCCTTCTCATCGATGGTGGACTAAGCGCGCGCCAGCTGATCAATCGTCTGGCACTTTGCGGCGTCTCGCCTGGACAGCTCGATGGCGTGCTCCTGACCCACGAACATGGCGACCACGTTTGCGGCCTCGAGGTGCTCTGCCGGAAATTTCACGTGCCGATTTATTGCAACTCGCTTACCGCGGAAGCAATCCGCTGCGGGCCGCTCGCGGCCCATCGGAACTGGCGCCTCTTCCGGACCGGCGCGGAGTTCTCGATTTGCGACATCACCGTGCAGACGTTTCCGGTCCCACACGATGCGGTGGAACCGGTCGGTTATGCTTTTCACGCCGGCCGGGCCGGGCTCGGATTCATCACTGATCTTGGTTACGCAACCAAGATGCTGGTGGAACGCCTTCGCCTCGTGCACACGCTCGTCATCGAGACGAACCACGATGAGAAACTGCTGCAGGGTTGCCCGCATCGGCCCTGGCCGGTCAAGCAGCGGATCATGTCGCGTCATGGTCATCTCTCCAACGCGGCCGCGGCGTCTGTGATCGAGCAATTATTGCCCGGCCAGGTCGAGCGCGTGGTGCTGGGGCATCTGAGCCGGGATTGCAACACGCCCGCGCTGGCGCGCGCCGCCGTGCAGACGCTCCTGGAGCGTTGTGGTCGGACCCAGGTGGAAGTTTTTTGCGCCGATCAACGCGAGATCAGCAGCCGATTTCGAATCGGCGAGACGCCCGGCGGCGCATTTCAACCGACCTTCGATCAGTTCTTCTTTGACGTCACGCCCACGCCCATCAGGAGAGTCCGGGCGGCGTGATGATCCGCGATGCGGTCGAGGGTGATCTCCCGGCCATCGTGGAAATTTACAACGCCGCGATCGCCACGCGGATGTCGACCGCGCAGTTGGAGCCGGTCTTGGTGGAAGAGCGGCGGCCCTGGTTCCACGAACACTCGCCACAACGACATCCGCTGCTCGTTGCGGAGTTGGAGAACGGCATTGCCGGCTGGTTAAGCTTTCACTCTTTCTTCACGCGTTGCGCCTATCGCGGCACGGCTGAGATAAGCGTTTACGTGCGCGAGAGCTTCCAACGGCGCGGGGTGGGGAGCGCGCTTCTAACGGAGGCCCTGACTCGAAGTCCGTCGCTCGAAGTAACAGCGCTCGTCGGGCTGATCTTTGGCCATAACACCCCAAGCCTCGCGTTGTTCGAGCGCGCCGGTTTCCAGCGCTGGGGCCTGCTCTCGCGCGTCGCGCGCGTCGAAGAGATAGAGCGCGACCTCGTCATCGTGGGACGGCACGTTGTCGACCTTGGCTAAAGAGACGCGCACGAATTGCAGAGCCAAATTATTCCTCGTCGCCGATGACAAGATGGATCACGCCCGAGGGCGCAGCGACGAAGAAGCCATCAAAGTCTTCGCGCAATTGCTCGACTTCATCGCGGCGCGCCACCCCATTAATCTTCAGATAGGCCGCGGCCGCTTCGGTATCGTTTGTTTCCAGCTCCAGCCAGATATCGGGATGGCTAAGATTGGGCACCCGATCGATCCAAAGACGGTTCGGTCCGAATTGAAAAATGCAGCCGTCTTCTTCTTCCTCGATCAGCGGCAACCCGAGCGTGTCACGGTAGAAAGCGATCGTCTGCTCGTAGGTGTGGGTTGGACATTTGATCGCGATATTCGCGCCGCCCGAGAATTGCGGGCCGTTGACGTTGGCAACCATGGTGAGATTTCCGATGACCGAATCGCAATGGCAACCGGGAATGGCCGCAGCCGAAATTTCCCCGTGAAATCTAGCCGCCCCCACTACCTCCGCCGCCCGGTTCCGTCATCGCGATCGGATCGAGCGCGGCCTGCAGTTCCGCTTCGGGCAAAATCTTTTTCTCGAGGCAAAGCTCGCGCACTGTCCGGCCGCTTTGCACACTCTCCTTCGCGATTTCTGCTGCCCGATCGTAGCCAATCCTGGGAGCGAGGCTCGTCACCATTGACATGGAGAGCTCGACCAATTCACGGCAACGCTCTTCGTTTGCAATGATCCCGCGCACGCATTTGTCGGTAAAGATTTCGCAGGCGTTTCCCAACAGCCGGATGCTTTCAAGAAGATTATGCGCCATCACGGGCATCATCACGTTCAGCTCGAGGTTGCCGTTCGCGCCGGCCCACGTGATGCACGCGTCGTTCCCGATAACCTGCGAGCAGACCATCATCATCGCTTCGCACATGACCGGGTTCACTTTGCCCGGCATGATGGAACTGCCCGGCTGCGTGGCTGGCAGCTGGATCTCACCCAGGCCGCACCGCGGGCCGCTACTCAGCCAGCGAATGTCATTGGCAATCTTGAAGAGACTGACAGCGACCGTCTTCAGATGGCCGCTCGCTTCCACGACCGCATCCTTGCTCCCTTGCGCTTCGAAGTGATTCGCCGCTTCGCGGAAAGGAATACCGGTGCGCGCCTGGAGATGCCGCATGACTTTTCCCGGAAAATCCACGTGCCGGTTTAACCCCGTACCTACGGCAGTCCCGCCCAGCGCCAACTCTTGCAGGACCTCGATCGCTCTTTCCGCCCGTTCCCGCGCGTTCGCGATCTGTTGCGCATAACCGCCAAATCCCTGTCCTAGCCGGACGGGCGTCGCGTCCATCAAATGCGTGCGTCCGATCTTGATCACGCCCCAGAACTCCATTGCTTTCGCTTCCAGCTCGGCTTGTAGCTTCGCCAGCTCGGGCAACAAACAATTCTTCAGCTGCTCCGCCGCGCTGATGTGGATGGCGGATGGGATGACGTCGTTGCTCGACTGACCCATGTTGACGTGGTCGTTAGGATGGACCGGATCACGAGCGCCGATGGGCTTGCCCGCGAGCTGTCCGCACCGATTCGCGATGACTTCGTTCGCGTTGGTGTTCGTGCTCGTGCCCGAACCCGTCTGGAAAATGTCGAGCGGGAAATGTTCGTCGAGCTTTCCGTCAATCACCTCTTCCGCCGCCTGTACAATCAGGGCCGAGCGATGCGAATCGAGCGAGCTGAGGTCGTGGTTGGCCTGCGCCGCCGCCCATTTCAACAAGCCGAGCGCACGGAGATATGGCCGCGCAAAGCGATACCCGCTCACGGGAAAATTCAAAACTGCACGCTGGGTTGAGGCGCCGAAAAGCGCTGAAACCGGGACAGACATCTCGCCCATCGAGTCTTTCTCGATGCGGCAGTCGTCCGAGGTCATGCGGCGTGATTGACCGGCACCCGCATAACGGGCTTCGCGGCGGGATGGCCGTAGCCATTTCGTGTGTTCACTTTATTGAACACCGTGACGAACATCGGTGGGATGTTTTGCAGGAAATATTCCGACTCTCCGTGCTGGAATAAAGTCGCGTGCTGCCGGAGCTCGTTTGTCACCTGATAGATAATAAAGCTGCCGCCCGGCGCGATCGCGTCATAGGTCTTCTGCAAGAGAGCTCGCTTCTTTTCGATGTCCAGGATGCTAAAGGGAATGCCGGAAAGAACGTAATCGCACAACTTGATGCCGCGGCGCTGTAACTCGGCCGGAAGTTGCGCGGCATCGCCATGAACCACCTGCACGCGGGGATTGTCCACGAACTGCCGTTCGAGGTCTCGGGAGAAGTCCGGGTCCAATTCAAACAAAAGCAGAGTCGACCCGGGATGCATCCGCCGTGCTATTTCGCGGGAGTGCACCCCTTCGCCTGGACCGTATTCGGCAATGACCCGCGGCTTAGAGAAATCCATCTTGCTCGCGACGCGTTCCACAAGCGCTTTGGAACTGGGAATGATAGAAGCGACTTGGAACGGCCGCTGCAGAAATCGCTTGAAAAACAAAACGCTCATGAAGGTGGCAACAGTCAACTGCCGCTCCTGCCTTGTCCAGTCAGGATGTCGCCTCTTGACCAGCGCTCATGGGGACGCGCCTTCTGATCAACAATAAAGGGGTTTCGTCCCGTGCGTACCTAACAAGTGCGGAAGAAAGCATTGACATCCCCCGGTAAATTCTAGATGTTTCCGCCTCGGGGAAGATGGCTTGCGCGCTTCTTGCCTATCCCTGAAAATACCCCTCATGCACAACCTCTTAACGGTGAAGGAAACCGCCAAATATCTACGGATTCCTCTGCCGACCGTCTATTATCTTGTGCAGCGTGGCCAGCTTCCGGCCATCCAGATTGGCGGCCGTTGGCGGATCAAGAAGGCTTCGCTCGATAAGGATATTCTCAAGGAAGACAAGTCCGGCCAGCCCACTGTTCTCGTGGTGGATGATGATGAAAGCCTGCAAAGTCTCTTTAAGATCTTCCTGAAGAAGATCGGTTTTAGTCGCGTGGTGGTCGGGACGGTCAAGGAGGCGTTAACAGCTCTGGACAAGCAGCACTTCGACTTGCTTTTTCTCGATTTAAAATTGCCCGATGGACCGGCGGACGACGTCTACGAAGCGGCCAAAAGAATCGATCCGGAACTGCCGATCGTGGTCATTACCGGTTATCCGGACAGCGAGATGCTGGATCGCATTCTGTCGAAAGGCCCCGTGACCGTGCTCAAGAAACCGCTCCAGGTGGAGCAACTTCAGCAGACAGTCCGGATCCTCGGCCACAAAGACGCCGCCAAACTCGCGGCCTGACCGCGGGGGTCGAGCCGGGAACGGGGCTCAGGAGACCTTGGTTCGCAGGCATCCTGCTTCGTTAGCGGTGCGCGACGCGGTTTACTGGACTTGCACTTCAATTGGCAGCCACTGATTGATCATATAGGAACCGTATTCGGCCACTCTCACTCGCGGTTGCGTCCTTCCTGCTGAATCAGTCGCGCGTGCCATCAGGCAGTATTTGCCGGGTTCGCTTGGCGTCTGCCACGGGAACTCCCAAAAACGCCAGGCATGCGTCACCGGTTCCCCAAGGAGATGGGTCTCCTGCCACGTGACCCCGTTGTCGCTGCTCAGCTC
>JACCXA010000074.1 GCA_013697365.1 Chthoniobacterales bacterium | reverse complement strand
AAGTATGGGGGATTCGCTAATACTTGCGCGCCGTCATTCCGGAAATCGATTTGCATCTCTGCGGCGAAATTATCTTTCGTCTCCGCAGCAGCCGGAAACAGGAAGCGCTTGCGGACAGCCAAGCCGTCAGGCGTCGTGCGCTCATACTGCACGCTTCCGTCCGGCTGGCGGGCGACCATGAATTCCGGCAATGAGGGGGCGGCCGGCTGGCTAACGAAGGCGCCGATCGGCAGCCGGTCTTTCGCATTGAGAACGACGACACCCTCTCCGTTCTCCGATTTGTGATTGAGCAGATGCGCCTCGCTGATGCCGCCGCCTCGATTCGTGAGGCGTAATTCGAGGTCGCCGTTGGCCAGCGTCTCAATTTTCTCTTCAAAAGCCGGCGCTGGTTCCGAGGGCTGAGGCGCGACAGGCTTTGCCTCGAGAGCTTCGGGACCGGTCGCAGGAGCCGGCCCTGCGGGAACGGCGTCTGATGCGCCACTTGCGGCGGGCGAAGAGCCGGGCTCAGTCCCGGGCGCGACCGCTGTTGGCGCCGGAAGAATCCGAGGCGCGTGCGAGGTCATGTAGAACTGCCAGGCGATGAGCCCAAGCACGCAAAGCGTAACGGCAATCCATGCTTGTCGATCCATGGGCGGTGCTGGTGAGCCTATTCACAAACCAAATGCGTAGTGTTTCCGTGCAGGCGGCAAGCACGCGGCGGAACCGGATCAAACCCCTCTCTGCCCCACGGTGCGCAGCGAGCCAGACGGCATAGCCCAAGCCAGCCGCCGCGGACGGATCCATGGATCTCGACAGCCTGCAGAAAGTAACTGGAACAGGTTGGTTGATACCGACACCCCATGCCAGGACCGCTCATCCAGGAGAGGACTGGCGATATCGTCCACTGATAAGCGCGGATCAAAAAGCGGACGATCGGGAGCATCAGGGCGCTAGAATAAAAGCGCGCTTTGCGAGACGCAACCACTCATCTTCCAGCGCACGATAGGTGGCCGCAGCCGCGCTCGGACGGGCGATAACTACGATCCAAATGCCACTGCGCAAGGCTCGTTGCTGCCGGCGTACGATCTCCCTCAGGCGCCGTCGGACTCGATTCCGGACGACAGCCCCGCCGACGCGTTTCGAGGTGACGAAGCCGGCGCGGAAAGCGGTCGATTCCTCGTTTTCAAGGACGAGAACGCCAAGGATGAGGAGGGCTCCGCGTTGCGCCCTGCCCTCGGTTTTGACGCGGAGAAACTCGGCTGGATGGGTGAGCCGCCTCGCTTTCGAAAACGAAAGAGAGGGCGCGTCAATATCATCACTCACTGGCCCTTTTTAACACAGGTTCCGTGGAGGAACGCGCCAAAACCTAATTCGAGCGTCTGTACAGCAAAAGTCTTCCCGCTGCCAAGGCAACCGGAAGACTTCTGGGCGACTGACGCAGACTCTAGTTGCCGCCCGGGGTGGCGCTGGCCGTCGTGGTGGTAGAGGATGATGAAGAACTCGACCCATCCGCAGGTGTCGCGGTGGTCGTCATGTTGGTCGTGTTCGTGGTGTTCGTCTCGGACTTGGTCGCGCTGGCTGGAGAAGGATTCACGATCGTCGTGTTGGTCTCTGTCTTCCCACTCGCGGGCGAAGCGCCGGTCGTCGGCGTGACTTCAGTTCTTTGTTCACAAGCCGCGAGGAGTGCGGCGCTGGCAAGAATGGTGATGAATTTTTTCATAATTTTTGGTTAGCCCGTAGCGGGTTACAGCTGAATCGCGCAGACACCGGCATCCGGTCTTGCAGGTAAGTGAATCTTCCGGAAGCGCTTGGAGCGTTTCATCGAGAGAAACTCCCGGTCGGAGTCTGCGATCTATGCTACTTGGAGGACCGAACCGGAGGCGGCGGTCATAGACCGCCGCTTCAGACGTGGAGGCCCTAGAAGGCAGGCTCGTACTTCACGCCGTGCGCCTCGGCCACAGCCTGCAGGGTCAATTTCCCGTCACGAGTGTTGATGCCCCCGGTCAAGGCCGGCTGCTTCTGGCAGGCTGCTTCGAGCCCAAAATCAGCTAACAGTTCTACGTAACGGGCAGTCGCATTGCTCAGTGCCTGGGTCGAGGTCCGCGCGTAGGCGCCCGGCATATTAGCCACGCAATAATGCGTCACGTCTTCTTCCACATAGATCGGATCGTGATGAGTGGTGGCTCGCGAAGTTTCGGCGCAACCTCCCTGGTCAATCGCGATATCGACGAGGACGCTGCCCGGCTTCATCTTCTTTAACATCTCGCGCGTGATTAGCTTCGGCGCTTTTGCGCCCGGCACCAAAACCGCGCCAATCAAGAGGTCGCAAGTCGGCATGAGCTCGGTCAAATTGGCCTCATTCGAGTAAAGCGTGTTTACGTTTGGCATCGTCAAATCGAGGAAACGCATCCGCTCTCCGTCTACTTCGAGAATGGTGACGTCGGCGTTGAGACCCACCGCCATGCGGGCCGCGTTGACACCCGAAGTGCCGCCTCCAATCACGACTACTTTCCCCGGCAGAACGCCCGGAACCCCGCCGAGCAAAACACCATTGCCGCCATTATGCTTGGCCAGATAAAAGGCGCCCATCACTACCGACATGCGACCCGCAATTTCGCTCATCGGTTCGAGCAACGGCAGCTTGTTACCGACCTGGATAGTCTCGTAGGCCACGCCCGTGACGCCAGATTCCAGGAGTGCGTCGGTCAGCGGTTTGCTCGCTGCGAGATGGAGATAGGTGAAAAGGATCTGGTCCTTCCGCAGAAGGCCGTATTCAGCAGGCAACGGCTCCTTCACCTTCACGATCATCTCGGCCTGCCGAAAGAGTTCCGCTGCGGTCTCGACGATCCGTGCACCGACCGCGGTGTAAGCTTCGTCAGGAAACCCGGACCCTACCCCTGCGCTCTTCTCCACTAGGACGTCATGGCCACGGCGGGCCAAAGTGGAAGCAGTCGAAGGCACCAGGCCGACACGATGCTCCTGAGGTTTAATTTCTTTTGGGACGCCGACGATCATGGGACGTTAAATGGTTGAATCGCTACAGCGGTAAAGTGTGAACCGCCAAAGGGCAAGACATTGCCGGTTCAACGATTCAACCGCTCAACGATCTAACGGCCGCTAATTCAATGACGGATCGTCCGGAGCCGCCGCGAGCAATTTATACCACGGCCCCAGCCCGCGCATGATCTCGAACCAGAGCTTCGGGAGGCGATCCGGCGTCAACGCGGCACGATTCGGCTTCTGCAGAATCCAGGCTTTTTGTTTCATCTCGGCTTCGAGCTGCCCAGCGCTCCACCCTGCGTATCCGACAAAAGCGCGGATCGACGACGGATCTTCGCCCAGGGTTAAATGTGCCTCGGAGACGTTGACGTTGTGGTTGAGCTTTAAACCGTTCGCGTCCTCCCACTCGAAGGCGGCAAACATAAGCTGATTCTTGCCCACCGGCCCGCCGAGGAAAACGGGAACGTCTTCCAGACCTTCGGGAGGAAGGTCGCTAACTAAATCCGAGACCTGTTTGTCGAGGGGGCGGTTTAGGATCACACCCATCGCGCCATCGTTTGGGTCGTGCGCGGAGATGAAGAGCACGGCGCGCCGGAAATTCGGATCAAGCATGTTCGGATGCGCGATCAGCAACGATCCCGCTAGATTGTCCGGCAGCAGCTTCTGGCGCGGATTGCGCATGTAAAAACTAGAATACAACCGGCCATTTTTCGCAAGAGGAAGCTTCCCGCGTGGGGGCTTACTTTGTTCTCAGAGTTCCATCTATGAACTCAGAAATGCACCCGCTTAATTCGCCTTTATGCCATGCGAGGCTGGTGGCCGTCACCAGCTTCTGCGCTTCCCGGGGCAGCGAGCTGAAGAGACGATTGCGGCGTTGCGGATCGAGCTCGCCGAAGATGTCGTCGACCATAAGCAAAGGCGGTGCCCCTTCCTCCGCCGCGAAGACGCGAGCCTGCGCGATCTTCAGGGCGAGAGCGACTGTCCGCTGCTGTCCTTCCGAGGCGTATTGGTTCGCGGCCATTTCGTCGACCTGGAGCGTGATATCGTCTCGATGAGGGCCCACAATCGTCTGACGGAGCCGCAGCTCCTGCGGTCGAGAGCGAGCTAGATCCGTCGCGAAGTCCTCTTCGTTGCCCGGTGCGTACTTCATTTCCAAACACTCCACCGAGCCGCTGATCTCACGGTGCGCGTCTGCGGCAAATGGCCTCAGGTGCTCTACGAGGCGTGCGCGCAGAGCAGAAAGCTTCGCGCCATGCTCGAGAAGCGGAGAGTCATAGGCAGCCAACTCGCGAGGTTTCGGCTGCGGAGATTTCAAAAGCGCATTCCGGGAACGCAAAGCCCGCTCGTACGCGCGCAGCGTCAGCCGGTAGCTCCGCTCGATCTGGGAGCCAAGAAAGTCGAGAAAGCGTCGCCGGGCTTCCGAGCTACCGCGAACCAGCTCGATATCGGTGTTCGCAAGCGAAACCACACGCGCGAGTCGCAGATACTCTTTCGGGGCGGGCTGTTCGACGTGGTCGAAGACAAGCTTCCGGCGCAGGGGACCGTAGCGAAATTCCAGGGCGTGTTCGTGGCACCGCCCAGCCAGCGCGAAAGTGCTATGACCGATCCTGACCAAAGGCGCGAGCGTGGAGCTGCGCTGCGATTGCAATCGCAGCAGCACACACACAGCTTCCAAAATCGACGTCTTTCCCTGCCCATTCTGCCCAATGAAGAAGTTGTAGCCGGGACCGAAGTCGACCCGCAGCGACTCGAAGCAGCGAAAATTCCGCAGCTGTATTTCCGTCAGCATTCCGCTCGGTCTCTCGCCCGATCCTCAAAAGACCAGGCCTAGAGTTGTACCAGCTCCAGGCGGCTCGTCATTTCTGATTGAATTTTTCGCGCGTGAAAATATTTCCCGGTGATCGGCGTGACGTGCGCCGGGAGCAGGCCGGCGGCGGCCGCGATGAAGTTGTGGTTGCAGAAAACGCCGTTCGTCGCGTCCATTCCGATCCAACCCGCGCCCGGTAAAAAAACCTCCGTCCAGGCGTGTAGTGATCCTTCTGCCCGCCGTGTCGTAGCATCAGCTTCGCGCAGGTAGCCGCTGACAAGCCGGGCCGCCAGGCCTGCACTGCGCAAGACTTCCGCGAGCAATACGGTCACGTCGCGACAGGCTCCTTTCCCGAGCCGCAGCGTCTCTTCCGGGGAACGCGCCGCGCCTTCTTCACGCCGCTCGTATTCAATGCTCTTATGCAGGGCGTGATTCAGCGCGACCAGGGCGCTCACGGTCCCGGCACGGTCGCGGCCAGGCGGGGCCCAGTTCGGGACGTGAAGGGGTGCGCTCGTCTGCCGCTTTGTGAAGGGCGCCAGGATCGAACCCAATTCCGGGCTGTATGCGAAAGGCATCTCGACCGCACTGCTTTCCAAAATGAAATCGAATGCGTCCCTTTCCTCCAGATCAAGGTCGATCTCCAGATGGTAACGCAGCTCCTGCATTTGCGCGGGGTAAAAGCAGGAGGCCACCACGTTGTCGAAAACGTCGCGCGAAAAGCGCACCGCCGCCTCGCCGTTCGCTTTCAGATCGAGACGCCGCACGCGGCTGAAGCGGTCGCCGCGCGGGAAAAGACGCAGATCGTGCGGAGCGAAAGCCACCACCTCTTCGTAGCGGTAGAGGGTTTCATATCGCAGGCCCAGCTTCATTGACCGATCCTAGGGCACTTCGACCCGCGCGTCGCAAAAGTTCGACCAGAAATCGGTTGCGACCCCGCACAACCTCGATTACGTCGTCGACAGATTTGGAAGATTGTTCTGGGGGGAACAGCCGCCCTTCATGTCCATCGGGCGTGGGGGGCGGTACTTTTTTGTCGTGATGTTGCCGGAACAAACATCGAAGACCGAAC
>JACCXA010000073.1 GCA_013697365.1 Chthoniobacterales bacterium | reverse complement strand
GGCTCAGATTGAGCGCGCTGGACCAGCCGAGAGTGGTCGACCTTTTCGCCAGCCGATCGCGCAAGGCTTCGACGGACAGTTGCGGCTTCAGATCCAGCAGGATCTCCGGGTGGTCCATCGCGCGGAGGATTCGCCCGAGACGATAGATAGCGCCGCCTTCCAGACCGTAACGTGTGATGAGCAATTCGCCCGAAATCGATTCTCCGCCGGCGCTTACCAGCAGATTTTTCAAAGGCATTCCCTCCGCGCAGGCCAGGAATGGAGCGGGCCAGTCAACTTCCCACCCGCAGTTTGCCGGCGCCCACAGGGTGACCTCCACTCCATGCGCTGCGAGTAACGCCGGCCAGGTTCCGTCCGAGCCAGTCTCCGGCCAGGAAGCGCCGCCGAGCGCCAGAACAACTGCTCGGGCGGTGACGACCGTCGCCTCTCCCTCTTTCACGAACTCCGCGCGCCATGCGCCAGCTTCAGGCACGACCCCACTCAAGCGAACTCCGGTGCGAAATTCCACTCCGGCCGAACGAAGGGCGCGAACCCAAGCGCGCAAGAGTCCGGCCGCCTTCTGTCCGCGGGGAAAAACGCGGCCGCTTGTCCCAACGTAAGTTTCAACCCCGAGCCCTGCCGCCCACTCTCGGAGATCTTCCGGGCTGAACTCGCGCAGCAAATCGCGCCATCGCTCCGGCTCGCTGCCATACCGCTCCGGGAAATTTTCGACGGACTCGCTGTGCGTGAGGTTCAACCCACCGCGTCCTGCGACAAGGAATTTCCTGCCTACCGACCGCTTTCCTTCGCACAAAATTACGTTCGCTCCTGCGCTGCAGGCGACTTCCGCGGCCCGGAGTCCAGCAGGCCCTCCGCCGATCACGAGCACGGAAGAATCCGAACCAGCCATGGGCGAGTCTAGTGATGACCAAAGCGCGCGCCAGTGCCACGACGCATGATCCCGGTCGAAAATCCAAGGCCTGCAATGCGACGCAATAGCAGCGAAGGCGCTCTGTTGCCGTGGCAAGCGTCATACGCCGACAGAGCGGCGTCGCTACAACAGCTCCTTCGCGGTGCTGAGCCGCATCTAAGGTCGGGTGAGTCGCAAGCGAAGGAAGAGGCGGTTCGCGTTTCCCCCGTTCACGGTTGATTTCACCGTCTGAACGGAACCGATCGACGAGACGATCTCGTCGGTCGTCGTCGCCATCGTCCAGGAGATGAGATCGGTCGATTGCTCGATTGTGTAGGCGAGATCGCTCGGCGGCAGGTCGAACTTCGTATAGGTGAGCGACAGTAGATTGCCGCTGTGCGTCACTGCCGGTGTGGCGATGACGCGCGCGATCCAGAGGAGCCGTTTCGAAATGCGTGTGGGATAAAGCGCGGAAGGCTGCGGTGTCGCGCCGGTGATCTGCACGAAGTTTGTGCCGTCGAATTGATAGAAGCCGCGCATATCGAACAAGGCGGCGTTGAAGGCTCCGTTGCCCGCCGCGTCGGTGTAAAATGGTCCGTCGACCGTGTAGTTGATGCCGGCGAGCTTCCACGTGCCGTTGTCGTTGATGAACGCTGCGCCGCCGGAATCGCCGACGGAAAGGTGACACTCGTTAGGCAATCCATTCGCGTCGAAGTTCGCGAAGAGGAGATCGTTGTTCTCGCCGATGGGGTAGATCCCGCTGACGATATTTTCGCCCCAGCGCATCGCGCCATCACCCGCGCCCCAGTTCCAGCCTTGCTCCACGCTGTTCAATGTCACGGGCGTGCCTCGTTGCGTGCCGCGGCCGAATTCCGCGATGCGCTTTCCCGCTTCATCCGATCGGCTGTAGAGCGGCGCGAAGGTGGAGAATGGCTGCGCAACCTGGAGAATCTTCAGGTCGCTTTCGGGATCGTTGAACTCAGCGACCACGTGGTAGGTCGTGCCGTTGTAAACCAGATCGCCTTGGTGACCGATGTGCTGTGCCGAGATGAAAAAGAATGGCGCGATCGGCGTCCCGAGGAAGCCGCCCCACTGGCCTTCGTATTGCCAGCCGCTGTTCGCGAGATCACCACTCGGCGCGGTTCGATTCTCGTTCGGATCGCCCGTGCGATAGAGGATGACGGCTTCGGCGCTCGTCAGAAAACAGAGCAATCCCACCAATGCCGATCTGAGTTCCATCGAGTGGAAAATAGCACATCGCGGCTTCGCTACACTGCGTCAATCTAGGCGAAGTTTACCGAGCCGCCGGGGCG
>JACCXA010000067.1 GCA_013697365.1 Chthoniobacterales bacterium | reverse complement strand
ACATCGAGGAAGCGGAACGCCTCTGCGATCGGGTCGCAATCATCGATGCCGGTCAGATCATCGCGCTCGGCAGTCCGCGCGAATTGCAGGAGAAAAGCGCGAACCAATCCGCGATCGAGGTAACGTTGAGCGGACCGTTGCGGGCCGGCGAGTTACCGGATTGGCCCGAGGCGATCCACGCCGGTCTGAGCGACGATCGGCGGCGCGTCAGCGTCAGCTCGAAACGTCCGGCGCGCACGCTCGTGGAAATGGTGAAGTGGATCGAGAGCCAGGGAGTGGAATTGGACGACGTGCGCCTGAAGCGGCCCACGCTCGAAGATGTCTTCATCGAGCTGACGGGGAAACGACTGCGCGACTAGCGAGTAATGAAAGCGTTCCTCGCCCTTCTCGAAATTGAGCTCAAGCTCACGCTGCGGGATAAGTCGGCGCTGTTCTTCAATTATCTCTTCCCGCTCATTTTCTTTTTCATGTTTGGGCAGTTGATGGATGCGCGGCAAGGCTCCGCCATCCTGCGCGTGGTCTCGATGGTGACGGTCTTCGGCATTCTCGGGAACGGGCTCTTCGGCGCGGGCATGCGCGCGGTACAGGACCGCGAGGCGAACGTGCTGCGCCGCTACAAGGTGGCCCCGATCACGCCGTTCCCACTGCTTCTCGCCTCTGTCGTGACCGGGATCTTGCTCTACCTGCCGGCTCTTATGCTCATGCTGGCGCTGGCCTATTTCATCTACGGCATGCAAATGCCGGCGAATCTTGCTTCGCTCTTCCTCTTTGTCTGTTTCGCTTCCGCGGCTTTCCGAGCACTCGGGCTCATCATTGCCTCGGTCGTCAACAATACCCAGCAAAGCAATCTCCTCATCCAACCGATCTGGATGGTGATGCTGTTTCTGGGCGGAGGCATGTTTCCGCTCTCGTTCCTGCCGGGGTGGCTCCAGGTGACGACACAGTTCGTGCCGGCCACCTACGTGACCAACGGAGTGGCCGGCATCCTGCAGCGGGGCGAATCAATTTTGCAAAACCTGCACTCCGTCGGTGCGCTCCTCCTGACGGCGGCGGTGGCGCTCTTCATCGCGACGAAGCTTTTCCGCTGGGAGAAGGAGGAAAAATTACGCGCTTCCGCGAAGCTTTGGGTACTTTTGGCTCTGCTTCCGTTCTTGTTCCTGGGCGCTTTCCAGGCCTGGAGCCGACAGGATATCGCGAAGGCCAAGATTCTCGAACGCGACGTCCGCCGCGGGCGCTCCTGGTTGATCCAGGATGCGCGCATTTTTGTCGGCGACGGCAAAGTCATCGAGTCGGGCTCAGTTCTGATTCGGCAAGGCCGGATCGAAAAAGTTTACGAAGGCGCCGCGCCGGATGCGAAGTCGCTTAACGCGGAACCGATCCCGGCGGCGGGCAAGACCATTCTCCCCGGCTTGATCGACGTGCACGCGCATCTGGGCGCGAGCGGCGGCTTCTACGAGGATTGGAGCAAGTTCGATCCGAAGAAGGCCATCGCACGCGCACTCAAAGCATATCTCTTCTGCGGGGTGACCGCGGTCCGGAGCACGGCCGACACAGTCGATACGATCCTGCAAATTCGAGAGCCGTTTGCCAGCGGCGAAGAGTTGGGCGCGGAGTTATTCCTTTGCGGCCCCATCTTCACGACCGACGGCGGACACGGGACGCAGTTCGCGAAGTTTATGCCGGAGCCAATGCAACCTGCGTTTAGCGAGCAGTTCGTGCGCACGCCCCGGTCGCCCGAGGAAGCGCGACGGCAGGTGGCTGAACTGGCGGCGAAACGTGTCCACGCGATCAAAGGCGTGCTCGAATCCGGCTCGGCCGGCATGCCTTTCAATCGGATGGACGTGAACATCCTGCGCGCCGTCGCGGAGGAAACGCACGCCAGGGGTCTGCCGATCGCCGTTCACACTGGCAACAGTCAGGACGTGGCGGACGCCGTGGCCCTTGGCGCCGACTCCATTGAGCACGGCTCCTTCATCGACGAGATTCCGGAAGCGACTTTTGCGGAGATGAAGGCGAAAGGCGTGGCGTTCAATCCGACTCTGAGCGTCGTTGAGGGTTACGCGCAGTTTGCGCGGGGCAATACGGAATTGCTGAAACGCTCGTTAGTCCAGCAGGTCGCGCCGAAGGAATTGCTCGAAGGGACGGAGCGGGCTGCGACTGGCGAGCAGCTCGCCGGCGTGCGTGAAGGGATCAAGCATCACCCGATGTCGTTCGAGCAGGGAAGCAAGAATCTGCTGCGCGCCTGGCAGGCGGGCGTCTTGTTGGTGACCGGTTCCGACGCCGGAAATTTCCTCGTCCTGCACGGGCCCACCGTTCAGCACGAGATCGAGCTGTGGGTCGCCTCGGGCATTCCACCCGCAGCAGCGCTGCAAGCTGCGACTGCGAACGGCGCCAGACTGCTTCGGGCCGAGGGACGGATCGGGACCGTCGCCGAAGGCAAGGAGGCCACACTCCTGGTCGTGGACGGAAATCCATTAGAGGATGTCCGCGCGCTCTCGGCGATCTCCGTCGTCCTGATGAAGGGCGAACGCGTCGCGCGGCCAGACTTGTTACAGCAGAAGTAGCTACCACTTGTTAGGCTCGCTGCTGGACTTGCAGGGCCCGACTCTCCTGAGAGACTGCGCGGATGTCGGACGCTCTGGAACCCAGGAAGAGATGGTTCGCCGGGACCTTGCTCGCTACGTTTCTCCTTCTGGCGCAGGAAGCCTCCGCGCAGGGGCCGCTCCCTTCTCCCTTGTTTTCACCACCCGCCGTCGTTGCACCCGTGCCGGTCGCCGAGTCCTCTCCATCTCCCACGCTCGCGCCGGACCTGTCTCGCGCTGATCTGGAGCCATTTCTCGATGGCTTGATCTCGTCGCAGATCGAGAACCGCGACATTGCCGGCGCCATCATTTCCGTAGTCAGGGAAGGCCAGGTCATACTGGAGCGTGGGTATGGCTTTGCGGATTTCGAACGCCGCGAGCCTGTCGTGGCCAAGGAAACCCTCTTTCGTCCCGGTTCAATCTCGAAGCTCTTCACTGCGATCGCGGTGATGCAGCTTGTCGAGCAAGGCAAGGTCGACCTGGATCAAGAGGTGCGGGATTACCTCGACTTTGACATCCCGCGGAAGTTTTCCGAGCGGATCACGCTGCGGCGAATCCTGACGCACACCGCCGGTTTCGAAGAGACACTCAAAGATCTGTTTGGCTCGCCGGACAAACCGGTGCCGCCGCTCCGCGAGTATCTCATCGGCCACATTCCCGCCCAGATTTTCCGGCCCGGAACGGTGCCGGCTTATTCGAATTACGCCGTTTCGCTGGCTGGCTACATCGTCGAGCGCATGGCTCTTCAGCCGTTCGACCAATATGTCGACGAACGCATTTTCCAGCCGCTCGGGATGATAAGCTCCACGTTCGCTCAGCCGCTTCCAGAGCCGCTCAAGGCCAGAATGTCGAACGGCTATGCCGCTGCCGCCAAGGCCGCCCAGCCATTCGAAATCTGTGTCCCTTCCCCAGCCGGCGCACTTTCCACGACCGCCACCGACATGTCGCGTTTCATGCTTGCGCTTCTAGGCAACGGGGCGCTGGACGGCGCCACAATTTTGCAGCCCGAGACGCTCCGGACCATGCAATCGCGCCAGAATGAACTGCACCCCGATCTGCATGCCATGGGGCTCGGATTCATCGATTACTCGCGGAACGGCCGGACGATGTGGGGACACGCCGGTGACACCCTTCAATTCCACAGCGACCTCTTTCTCATTCCGGACGCACGCGTCGGTGTCTTCATCTCGTACAACAGCGGTGGCAACCGGCCGGGCTCCGGCCGCGGTGAATTGCTGCGCGCTTTTCTCGACCGCTACTATTCAGCCGCAGATGCCTCGTTGGCGCCGGCGCTCAGCGAGACCATCGCGCACGCGCGCGCCGTCACCGGGGTTTACGAGGTCTCGCGCAAGTCCGAGACGAATCGCCTCCGCGTCGGTGCGCTTCTGGGTCAGGTGACAGTGCGAGGCGACCGCGAAGGAGTGATCACGATCGAGAACTCCCGGAACGTTCGCGGCCAGATAAAACGTTGGCGGGAAGTGGCACCGTTCGTTTATCGCGAGATCAACGGACCAGACCGAATCGCTTTTCAGCGTGACCAGAACGGAGAGGTCACTGCCCTGCTTCCGAATACGCCCATTTATGTCGCGCAACGTGTCTCCGGCCTGCGGAGCAAAACGATTCTACTCCCCTTGGTCGGCGGCAGTCTTGCCTTCATCGGGCTGACCCTGCTTCTCTGGCCGGTGGCGGTGCTGATGCGGAAGTGGTACGGCTGGGCCCTCCTGCCGGACGCGCGCAGTCGCCGGCTCTATTTTTTCTCGCGCGTAGTCTGCCTGCTGTTAGTCGGGATGCTTGTCGCCCTCGCGATTCCTTTCGCCCTCCTCGAAAGCGATATCTCGTTCCTGAGCGACAAGATCAACCCATGGCTGCGCGTTTCGCAGGTGCTCGGCTGCTTGGGTGGTGCCGGTCTCCTCATCCTGGCCATCGCCGCGTTCCATTTCTGGCGCACGCCTGCGATCCGTTGGTGGACGCGCATGCATGCCACGCTGCTCCTGCTGACTGCGCTTATTTTCGTATGGTTCGCGTGTCAATGGCACATGCTCACGCCGTCGCTTAAGTTCTGATCCGGCCTGGAATGCCGCGCCCTTTCTCCTCGTGTGCGCTCGCTGCGCTCTCGGCGGCCTCCCTTCTTGCCTCGAACGCGGATGCCTACGGTCCGGAAGGACATCGCATCGTAGGAGCGATCGCCGATGAACGTCTCGCTGGCTCGCCCACGGCCGCGAAGATCCGGACGTTGCTGCAAGGTTATCCCCTGGAGAAGGCGGCGCTCATCCCGGACGAAATCAGAGGCTGGGATACAAACGGAGTCGATGATCCAAAGGCGTTTCGTTATTCCTCGCGGCGACGCCTGGATGCGGAGCTGGCCGATTATTGGCGCGCCAATCCACCGACGAACGACCGCAGTTCGCCCGTGCCGTCGCACCATTGGTTCCATTACACGGACGTGCCCGTCTTGAACGGACAAAAGTATGCCGACGGCACGGAGGGACGCTCGCCCTGGGATGTCGTGCACATGATCCGCTACTGCGTCGCGGTGCTGAACGGCGACGAGCCAGAAGAGAACGCGCGCAAAATACGCAAGCCGATCGCGATCCTACTGCTCTCACATTTCGTGGGCGACATTCACCAGCCGCTTCATGTCGGCGCGCATTATTTCGACGAAACCGGTCGGGCTGTAGACCCGGACCAGGGAACGCCCGGAGTGGAAGCGCAGGGTGGCAACACCATTGTTTTCAAGCATTCGCCTGCGGCGGCGAAGAGAATCCACCATCGCAAATCGAAGCTGCATGGATTTTGGGACACGATCGCTGTCACGGCCTATCTGCCCGATGTTTCCAAGGCCATTGCGAAGGAGGAACGGCGCGCGTTAAAGGAAGCGGCGCGAAAGGAATTAATCTCGCAGATGGCGAAGGAGGAACCGAAAGAGTGGCGTTTGCCGAATGTGCCCCTCACCGGTCACGCAGAAGCCTGGGCAAATGAGATTCTGCCCATCGCTCGTGAAGCATACGAGCTGGAATTCCGGAACATCGTGATCCGACAGGAAGAGGGCAATCCCGTGGCAAGTGGTGAAGCGATCGAGAAGCCGCCAGGCGATAAGGAGCCCTATTACGACTGGTCGTCCGGGGTCACACGCGCACAGTTGCACAAAGCCGGCTGGCGCCTCGCTGATCTTCTTGAGAAAGCGTTGCCGTAGCACAGCCCGAAGAGCGTCGTGCTCCGATTCATTTGCGTATGAAACTATTCGACACCTTGATGGGAAAAATTTTCGGCCACGGCTCCAAGCCTGCCGCCACGACTTCGGCACCGGCTGGGACAGGCGCTCCTCCGACCACGGGCGCCTCTGCACCGAGTGGATCTTCAATGCCAACGATGCAATCCGGTTCGCCATCCACAGGAGCGGCTCCGGCGGCGGGCGG
The DNA here is from genome assembly GCA_013697365.1 of Chthoniobacterales bacterium. Lineage (GTDB taxonomy): Bacteria > Verrucomicrobiota > Verrucomicrobiia > Chthoniobacterales > UBA10450 > JACCTI01. The sequence continues at coordinate 4,093 of JACCXA010000067.1, read as the reverse complement.
AGGCGGTGCAGCCCCGGCGAGCGTTGATGTCGACGCGGTCCTCACGCAGATGGCTTCGAAGAATTCGGAGAAGCTCGATTGGAAGAAGTCAATCGTTGACTTAATGAAGCTCGTCGGCATGGATAGCAGCCTCCAATCGCGGAAGGAACTGGCCACGGAGCTCGGCTATACCGGCGACAAGAATGATTCCGCAGCCATGAATACCTGGCTGCACAAGCAGGTCGTGAAGAAGCTCGCGGAGAACGGCGGCAAGGTTCCGCAGAACCTTCTCGATTAGGCAGTCGAAAAGCACGGAGAAGAACGCTGTGACAAGGACAAGGCGATTGGGCTCGGGAGGAGCCGCTCTTCTCGTAGTCACGCTGCTGGGGGGATGCGACGTCGCTCCTCCCCCTGCCGCGACCGCACCCTCCGCAACGCCAGGCAACTCAATGCCGATGGCGAATACCGGCGCTTTGAAACAACGTCAGGCGGAGTTTTTGAACCGAATCCGCGGAGCTGATCCCCAGCAGCGAACGATCGACCGGGCTCTCCTCAACGAGCAAAACGAGCTTGGCCTGATCCTCGATCGCAGTGTCGAGATGGATAAGATCCCGGATCTCATGCGCAGCATCCTCACGGAAATGGCGCGCGAGTTTCCCGGCCAGGATTTGACCGTTCTAGCCTACACGCCTTCGAATCCGGCGCGCAAAATCGGCACGGCGCGACTTAACGCGCAAACGCGCGACATGTCTTACGACCCAGAAAACTAAAGCTGCGCAGACCCAGTAAACCCAAACTCAACCGGAACCCACACGTTATGTCAGGAAATGTAGATGACTTCATGAAGCGCTTCGGCGGCGATCAAACCTTGGACGACCGCGAAGCCCAGCAGTATCACGACCGCTTCGTCTCGACCGACGAGAAAGATCGCGACTTCGACAACGACGCGTATCATCGTGGCGCGACAGAGTATCTCGGGAAACTCCCCGACGATCAGTTTCAGAATGTTGCTCGGAAGGCAGTGGCGCAGACCCCCCCGCAAGAGCGCGAAGGACTTCTTAGTGGATTACTGGGGGCCCTCGGTGGCGGTGGTGGATCGGGCGCGCAAACCGGCGGCGGATTTGGCGGCGGCGGCGGTGTCGCCGGTGCGCTTGGTGGACTAGCCGGCGCGGGCGGCCTGGGCGGCCTGGCCAAGATGCTCGGCCTCGGCTCCACGGATCCCAAAAACATGAGCGAAGACGATGCAGCGAAGCTGATGAACTATGCGCGGAAAGAAAACCCGGAAGCCTTGCGCCAAACGGTGCAGGAGAAGCCCTGGTTCGTAAAAGCGATGGGTAATCCCATCGTCATGGGTGCGCTGACCGTGGCCGCTGCGAAGATGCTCAGCAATCGCCGGCGCTAAATGATTCGCATTGCAGGGTAGAGACGGGGCGCTCATCCCGGAGCGCCCTTTTTATTTAAGAGCGAGCGCGGAGTCTTATCACCGGACGCCATCGCCCGGCGCCTTTCTGTAGCGGCGGTCTATGACCGCCGAAGACGCTCCCGTGTCGAAGATTCGACGGTCGAGACCAGTGGTTCAGATTTTAATCGGTGCCGGTCTGCGAGTGCGGGCTATCGACGGGCTTGGATTCCGGCGAGCCGCGCTGTCGCAGGAAGATGCTGAACACGACCATGCACGCGATGGCGAGAAACTCGCTTTGCCAATTTTGGAACGACTCAAACCAGAACCGACTGGTCGTCATAAACTCAAGCAGCGCGACAGGCTCCTGCCCGTGCACGATCTGCTCCTCGTTGTATTCCCCGCGCCCGCCCACCGCGTGCAAGAAGAACGAGATCAGAAAAAGAACGAGAAACGCCAGCGTCAGTGAATTCTCATAGAGCTTGAGGATCAAACCCCCGCGTTTCACGGGCCAAGGCGCGCTTTCCTTATCTTTCGCGCGGCGCGGATCGCGGTCGACCGGTCCCGATTCGTTCGGATCTTTCGATTCGGACGAGCCTTTCTGGAAAAGGAACGCCGTCATGATGACGTAAACGCCCATCTGCAAGAACTCGGATTCCCAATTCTCCATCGTCGCTTCGAGGAAATGGGCCGTCCCCAGGTATTCGCTTAATGAAAGCGGCGCGAGACCATGCTGCTGTCGCTCTTCGTTATTCTGCAACCGGCCTGACAGGATTTGGCCGAGGAGGAAGATCAGAAAGAAGAGTGTGAGGAAAATTGAGAGGCCGTTCTCGTGAATGATGCGTCGCATGCCGGCGAGCCTATCAATCTGACCATGGCCTGCCCAGCAGCGGTTTCTCTGTCGGATCTAAGATCAGTGGCTCGGCCCCACAGATTGCAATCACCACGTCCCGGTGCAAAAGGTCGAACGACTATGGAACAACGTTCGCAACGCACCCTCGGCAGTTTTATTTTCCTAAGCCGCTGGCTGCAGGCACCGCTCTACTTTGGTCTCATCGTGGCGCAGGGCGTCTACGTCTATCACTTTATCGTCGAGCTGATTCATCTTATTCAGCATGCTACTAAGATCGGGGAGAACGAAATCATGCTCACCGTTCTAGGATTGATCGATGTTGTCATGATTGCCAATCTGCTCATCATGGTGATCGTGGGCGGATACGAGACGTTCGTTTCGCGGCTGAATCTGGAGGGCCATCCCGATCAACCGGAATGGCTCTCCCATGTGAATGCCGGGGTCTTGAAGGTGAAACTGGCCACGGCCCTTATCGGTATTTCCTCCATTCATCTTCTGAAGACTTTCATCTCGGCCAAAGAGCTTCCTTCGGCAGTCATCTTCTGGCAGGTGACGATTCACGTTACCTTTGTATTCTCGGCCTTCTTCCTGGCCTGGACCGATCGGATTACGACGAGCAAGAGCGAAGCTGTCGGGACCCTGCCGGGAACTTCCTAGTTTCGAAACGCGGACCTAAAAAGCCCAGTAGCCGGCGACGAAGCGGCCCATGTAAAGTCCAAGGAAAAGGATCGACCCAACGGACACGATTCCGAGCCAGAGGACACGCTGTGTGCAACTTTGCGCCATGAGAATAAAAATCGGGAAGAGCGTGAGCGCGTATCTTGGCACGCTGATGATGAAAGTCGTGCTGGTCATCAGGGCCAGGTTGCAAGCGATCCACGTCGCGTAAGAGAGCCGCTGCTGCCGCGCCGACCAGATCAGAAACACGAAGAGCAGCCCGATGAAAAACAGCTCGTGCAACCCCTCGATCGCGTTGCCGCCAGTCGTGCGCAGATAGACCTCACGGATGCCTACCCAGGGCGGGGTGAGTTTCTTAAACCAGTGCTCCGATTGAATTGAGGTGAAGGCAAACGGGTCGCCCGCGACGGCGTGATTGAGCCAGAGATAACCAAGGAAGCCCAGCCCGACGGCACCGATCCAGAGCCACCCCCAGTTGATGCGCCGGGTGGCGCGATATTGCAAAAACGCTTCCACTGCGAGGGCGGGGACCAACATGAGCCCATTCAGCCGCGTCAGGCCGGCGCAAGCGCCAAGCAGGCCTGCCAGCGCCCAGCGGTTTGTTCGCGCCGCGAAAAAGCAGCCCAGCGTCAGCGCGAGGAACGTGCTCTCCGTATAGCCAATGTGAAGGAAGAAACTGGTTGGGAAGATGAAGAGAAACCAGACCGCATTTCGTGCGACCGCCCTGGATTCATCGAGTCGAGCGAGGCGCTGCAAAAGCAAGCCGGCCGCGACTGACGCTGCGCCAGAGACGATGAAGGCAGCGAGGTGGACGTTCCTCGCGGCGAGGTTGGCCGCACGGACCAGCCACGGATAGAATGGGAAGAAGGCGAGTGAGACACGCTCTTCACCAGTCGCGCTATAGCCCTTCTCAGCGAGCCGCAAATAGTGCATCGCGTCCCATTGATTCCATATCTCCAGCCAGCCGCGGGTCAGGATTTCACGGGTCGAAATGCTCTGCACCGCGAAAATAAGGAGGAGGGCTTTGATCCCTAGGATGAGGGAGATTGTCTGCCAATCCCACGAGGTGATGCGCACCTGCCAGGAGCGCTTGAGCCGCGGCACATTCGCTTGATGAAGTTCAGGTGACGGAGTCACCAGTGGTAAGTAGCCAACGGTGAAATCGCCGTCGAGCCTGATCGAGA
>JACCXA010000066.1 GCA_013697365.1 Chthoniobacterales bacterium | reverse complement strand
GTGATTACGCCACCGGCTTCGAGCTTTCGCGTCGGCAAATGGAAGCGAGGAAGATGGACGACGCCCTGATCACGCTGCGGCGATGCGCCGAGCAACCCGGTGCGCCTGCCTACTTCCATTTTCTCGAAGCCGAAGCTTGGGCGGCGAAAGAAAACTGGGAACGCGCGTGGGCGGCGTGGAAAACGTTCGATGCGGCGCGAGGGAAATAGATAGCTTCGCGCTAGTTTTTACCTTCTCGCACGAGCTTCCCTATGTACGGCGGTATTCTCCGGCCACGACTCTCCCGACGATCGCCACCTAAACGCACTTCTCTGCGATCGCAGCCTGGGCAGCTGCGAGTTTCGCAATCGGCACTCGGAATGGACTGCAGCTGACGTAATGCAGACCGAGTGTGTGGCAGAACTTTACGCTCTCCGGATCGCCGCCGTGTTCGCCGCAGATGCCGAGCTTGATGTCGGGCCGAGTGCTGCGGCCTTTGTCGATCGCGATCTTCATGAGCTGGCCGACGCCGACCGTGTCGAGCGTTGCGAAGGGGTTCTTCTTGAAGATCTCATTCTCGACATAGGGCATGAGGAAATTGCCCATGTCGTCGCGGCTGATCCCAAGGGCCATCTGCGTCAGATCGTTCGTGCCGAAGCTGAAGAACTCGGCAGTCTGCGCAACTTCGTCGGCGGTGAGAGCACAACGCGGGACTTCCACCATGGTGCCGACGAGGTATTCGAATTTCACCTTTTGCTCGCTCATCACTTCCAGAGCGACGCGGTGCACGATCTCAGCCTGGAGATCGAACTCTTTTTTGTAACCGGCGAGCGGGATCATGATCTCCGGCTTCACCTTGATCTTCTTTTTTGCCACGTCGGCCGCGGCTTCAAAGACGGCGCGCGCCTGCATCTCGGTGATCTCCGGATAAGCTATGCCGAGCCGGCACCCGCGGTGACCGAGCATCGGATTGAACTCATGCAGCTGCGCCACACGCTGCTGAATGAACTCGACTTTAATGCCGAGAGTGTTCGCGAGATCCAGCTGCTGTTCTTTGGTGTGCGGCAGGAACTCGTGCAGGGGCGGATCGAGAAAGCGGATCGTCGCCGGAAAACCTCGCAGCGCCCTGAAGATGCCGGTGAAATCCTCGCGTTGATACGGGAGCAACTTCGCGAGCGCTTTCTTTCGGTCTGCGACATTGGCGGCCAGGATCATCTCGCGCATCGCATCAATGCGATTGCCTTCGAAGAACATGTGCTCAGTCCGGGTGAGGCCAATACCAACCGCACCGAACGCGAGCGCATTCTCGGTTTGCTCCGGGTTGTCGGCATTGCACCGCACCTCAAGACGCGCGGCCTCCGAGCACCACTTCATGAGCTGGTTAAACGACTTGAACTTCTCGGTCTTCTGCGCGGCTTTGTCGCCGTGGAGCGTGCCGGTGATGATCTCGCTCGGCGCAGTCGCAAGCTGCCCCGCGTAGACGGTGCCGGCAGTACCGTCGATCGAGAGGGAGTCGCCTTCCCGGAAGGTCTGGCCCGCGACGGAAACCGTCTTTTTCGTGTAATCGATTTGCAAAGCGGAGGCTCCGCAGATGCAGACTTTGCCCATCTGGCGAGCCACCAAGGCAGCGTGTGACGATACTCCGCCTTTGGCGGTCAGGATCCCTTCCGCCGCGATCATGCCGCGCAGATCTTCGGGGCTGGTCTCGTTGCGCACGAGCAGCACTTTCTCGCCTTTTTCGGCCGCAGCCGCGGCCCGATCGGCGTTCAGATAAATCTTGCCGGAAGCCGCACCGGGACCGGCGGGGAGACCACTCGCGATGACTTTGGCCTTCTTCACTTCCGCGAGGTCGAAAATCGGGGCGAGCAGCTGGTCGAGCTGATCCGCGGGGTTGCGCATGACCGCGGTCTTCCAGTCGATAAGCTTCTCCTTGAACATGTCCATGGAAAACTTGAGCGCGGCCGCCGCGGTCCGTTTGCCGTTGCGGGTTTGGAGCATGAAAAGCTTGCCGTCTTGAATAGTAAACTCGACGTCCTGCACATCTTTGAAATGCTTCTCGAGGGCGGCGCGGACTTTCAGCAGCTCTGCGTAGCTCTTCGGCATCAGTTTCTTCAATTCCAGAACGGGCTGCGGAGTGCGGACACCGGCGACGACATCCTCGCCTTGCGCATTGATTAGAAATTCCCCGTAGAACTCATTCACGCCGTTGGCGGGATTGCGCGTAAAGGCCACACCGGAACCGGAATTTTCGCCAGTGTTTCCGTAGACCATCGCCTGCACGTTGACCGCCGTGCCCCAGTCCTGCGGGATGTTGTATTTTCGACGATAAACAATCGCACGATCGTTCATCCACGAGCCGAAAACCGCGCCGGCCGCGCCTGTTAATTGATCCCAGGGATTGTTTGGGAAAGCCCGGCCGGTGCGTTCTTTCACCAGCTCTTTGAAGCGTCGCACGAGCTCCTGGTAATCAGAGGTATCGAGCTTCGAATCGTCGAGATCATGCCGGCCGTGCTTCTCGTCTTTGTAGTGCTCAATGACAGATTCGAACGGATCGTGGTCTTCGCCTTCGCGCTTCTGCACGCCCATGACAACGTCGCCATACATCTGGATAAATCGGCGGTAGCAATCCCAGGCGAAACGCTCGTTTTTCGTCGCCCGGACCAGCGCCTGCACGGTCTCGTCATTCAGCCCGAGATTAAGAATCGTATCCATCATCCCCGGCATCGAGTCGCGCGCGCCCGAGCGGACCGCGACGAGAAGCGGCATCTTTTCGGTATCACCGAACTTGGTGCCCATGATCCGCTCCATGTTTGCTACGCCCTTTTCGATCTCAGCCTGGAGGGAGGCCGGATAGGTGCGCTTATTCGCGTAAAAGTAAGTGCAGACCTCGGTAGTAATCGTGAATCCCGGAGGGACCGGCAGGCCGATTCGCGTCATTTCCGCAAGATTGGCGCCTTTGCCGCCGAGGAGCGGCTTCATTGAGCCATCGCCGTCGGCCTTGCTGTTACCCCATGTGTAAACGTACTTGACCGCTTTTGTCCTGGCAGCGCCGTTGCGGGTAGAACCAACCGCGCGCGAGACTCGCCTGCGGGACGAGAGTGACGGACGCGTGGAGCGAGGGGTGGATTTAGCGGCCATGAAAGGATGATCCTGCGCGGTTAAAACGAGGCGGAAAGAGTATCGCCTCGCTTTGGAGTGTCAACGCGGCCGCCGGTCGCGTCTTCCTCAGCGCGAGCCCCGTTGACGCAGACGCGTCAACGGTAATCTGGGATGCTGCGCCCCAGGATGATATCTCGTCTGCCGACCCACTTTCTTGCGGCGTTTTTCGTGAGGCGAACAATGCCGCTCCCGCCACGCCCTCCCTGTGCGTCTCGTTTCTCTTTCGTGAGCAGCGGATCGTCATCGAAAAGATAGTCGTCGAGGTAATACTCGTTCTTCCCCGGCTCACTGATGACCGGATGAATATGGGCTGGAATGTCGCGTCTTGGGTAAGGCGCCGGACGAATGGTAAGGAACTTATAACGACCGGCCGCGTCCGTTTTCATCCAGCCGCGCAATTGTCCATGGCGACGGGCGACGGTTTGCGCGGCAGCAGGCGCGTAGAAGCCCTGCGCGTTTGTGTGGTAGACGTACAGGATCACATCGCGCGCGGGAGTGGTGCCGTCCTCTTGGAAAATGACCCCCTCTATTTCGAGAGGCTCGCCCCCGCTTATGTCAGTCATGGTCGTCTGCCAATCGAGAGACTTCGGCATCCCGGCAAACATCAGGTCACAACCATCGCAGCCGCCGCCGATCGGTTTTTGCGCGCCGGTATTATGCAGCGCGGCGAGGAAGGCGCTGAGAAGAAGCAGTGCGGACGACAGGCGCTTCTCTTTCATACGACGATCAGCGCCTGGGCGGCGCCGCCCGGTTCAGGAAACAAGCGGCTATCCGCCGCTCGTCGCGAGCACCTGTCCGATCGCGGCCGTGAACTCATTTACACCCGTGCTGGGAATGATGATCGTGTTGCGGCGACCATGTGCTTCTTCCGTGATGCGAAGGAAGCGGCCCCGGTCGTTTTCTCGCAACTCGACGTGAAATTGTTTCCGCTCGATCTGCAGCTGTTTTGCGTCGATGACGTTATCCATGGCTCGGAACAATCGAAGAAATATCGGAACAGCCGACGGCTGGGAAGGCTAAATTTGGCGGCCGAGGTTGAAGGAGTTTAACTGACGAGGTCTTCCAGCCGTGGAAAGCCGGGTCCTTGCATCGCGAGCGAAGTCTAGGCCCCTCCGTCGACTCCGCTCGCTGCGCTCCGGCTGACAGACGCTCCAGGGTCGCTGTTTCGACGACGGCGCTGTTGGCCTTGCGGGCGTTTCGCGGCGGGACGCTCCTCCGCAATCGCGAAATCTACCTGACGCTTAAAGACGTCGACGCGGGCGACATAGACGCGGAGTTCGTCACCAACGGTGAAACGACGGCGCGACTGGCGGCCGAGCAAGGTGCGTTGCCCACCATTGAAGACATAGAAATCGTCGGTCAACGCCGAGATGTGGATCATCCCAGACAGAAGGACATCGGGTAGCTCAACGATGAGGCCGAAGTTTTTCACGTCGAGCACGGAGGCGCGGAAGACCTGAGGATCCCTCGCGTCGAGTTGGCGTTGGAAGAACTCCAGCTTCTTCAATTTCACCGCCTCGATTTCCGCTTCCGCGGCAACGCGTTCGGTCGCGGAGATGTGTTCCGCGAGAGATGAAAGCTGGCTCACGTCGGTGCGTGGTTTGCGTGTCAGATTGAGACTCGCGAGCGAGCGGTGCACGATCAGATCGGCATAGCGCCGGATGGGACTCGTGAAATGGGTGTAGTTATTCTTGGCCAGCCCGTAGTGCCCTAGCGGCTGGGTGGCATAACGCGCGCGCTTCAGGCTTTTGAGCAGACCGATCTTGAGTGCCTGTTCTTCTGGCTTCCCGCGTAAGGAAGCGAGCAGCCGCTGCAGTTCTTTCCGCTGCGTGACGTCGCCGACGCGGTGGCCGTAGCTCAAGGCAAGCTCGCGATATTCCGCGAGTTTGTCGGGCTCGGGATTCTCGTGCACGCGGTAGACGGTGGGGACAAGGCGATTTTTGAGTTCAGAGGCGACCGCTTCGTTGGCGGCGAGCATGAATTCCTCGATCAACTGATGCGATTCATCGTTCTCGATCCGCTCCAGCTGGATTGGTTTGCCTTCGGCATCGAGGCGCACCTTTACTTCGGGAAAGTCGAGATCGAGCGACCCCTCGTGGAAGCGCTTCCGGCGCAGGAGGGAGGCAAGCTCCCAGGCGGTGTGCAGGCGCTCGCTTAACTGATCGACCGGCTGCGCGCTAAGAATGGCGAACGCTTCGCGGTAGGTCAGCCGCCGCGCACTGCGGATGACCGTTCGGCCGAAGCGAACCTTCCGCCGTTCCCCTTTTTCGCTGAACTCGATGAAGGCGGAATGCGTGAGGCGATCCACGTCCGGCTTCAAACTGCAGACGCCATTGCTCAGGCGCTCCGGCAGCATTGGAATGACGCGGTCGGGCAGGTAAACGCTGTTGCCGCGCTTGATGGCTTCCCGATCGAGTTCGCCATCTGGTGTGACGTAGGCGGCTACATCGGCAATGTGAACCCCGAGTCTCCAGCCGCCACCGGGGAGCCGCTCGACGTTGATGGCATCGTCAAAATCGCGTGCGTCATCCGGGTCAATCGTGACGATAAATTGATCGCGGAGATCTTCGCGCCCTTCGCACATTGAAGCCGACACAGTTTCGGGAATCGTCCCGGCTTCCTCATCGACGGCGCGCGGAAATTCGAGCGGAAGATGGAACTTCCGAATGATCGAAAGCATATCGACACCGGGCGCGGTGCTCGCGCCAAGAACTTCAATGATCTGGCCTTCGGGATTGACGTGCCGGGACTCCCACGTTTCAAGGCGAACCACGACCTTATCGCCGTTGGCGGGTCGCTTCGGAAGCGGCGCCTCCGGCGGGATTTGAACATATACGTTGTGAACGATGCGCGGGTCGTCCGGCACGACGTAGAAAAAATTTCGGGTCTGCTGAAGTGTGCCGACAATGGTGTCGTGCGCCCGTTCCAAAATCCGGATGATGCGGCCCTCGGGGCGGGCCGGCCCGCCTCTGGCGCGCGCGTAATTTTCATCCCGAGTGATGCGCGCCACGACGCGGTCGCCATGCATCGCAGTGCCCGTATTCTGCGCGGCGATAAACAAGTCCTGCTCGCCCGGCTTATTCTCGCGGGTAAGGAAGGCATAACCCGCCTGGTGCACGTGGAGCAATCCGGTAACGAGATCGGCTGCGGAGGGCAGGACGTAGCGGTTCTTGCGGATGCGAGCGATCTCGCCATCGCGTTCCAAGTCGCGGAGCGTCTCGTTTAAACCCATTCGCACGCCGCTTTTTCGGCCGAGAGCTTTTCCTAATTCCATCTTGTCGAGCGGCTGGTAGTCAGGCGCTGAGAGAATGCGGATGATCTCCTGCTTGAGCTGATGGGTCTTGGATGTCACGGACTGCAAAACAGAATAGCGAACTCTTGTTGCCCCCGAAATGATGGCGCAAAAAGATTTTGCCGACAGGAGTGTCGCCGTTTCGTTGGCCGACTCAATTGAATAAAGCGCCTTGCGCGACAGTCTGAAGCCTCATGGCTGGCGTGCTCTGGAAAATCGGAAGCCAACTCATTGACGTCTCGCAGCGCGGCATGTTGATGGGCGTTCTGAATGTGACGCCTGACTCTTTCTCCGATGGGGGAGAATTCTTCGGCATCGAGCCGGCCGTCGAACACGGGCTGCAAATGATCGAGGAAGGCGCAGACATCATCGATATCGGCGGCGAGTCTACCAGGCCGGGGGCCGATGCCGTTTCGGAAAGTGAAGAACTCGAGCGCGTCGTGCCTGTTATCTTGAAGCTGCGCGCGGCAGTCCCTGCGGTTTTGATTTCGATTGATACTTCGAAGGCAAATGTGGCGCGGGCCGCTTTGGATGCGGGCGCTCAGATCATCAACGACATCACCGGCCTGCGCGGTGACGAGAAGATGATGCCATTGGCGGCGGAGCGCGGGGCCGGATTGATCATCATGCACATGCAGGGAACACCGCGAACGATGCAGGCCAGCCCGCATTATGAGGATGTCGTGGCTGAAGTCCGGGATTTTTTTCGACAACAATATGCACGCGCCCTAGAGTGCGGTATTGATCCGATGACCATGGCGTTTGATCCCGGAATTGGGTTTGGAAAAACGCTGGATCACAATCTCGAGTTGCTGGGCAATCTTGCGCACCTTCGGATCGAGAATCAGCCGCTCGTCGTGGGGGTGTCGCGCAAATCCTTCCTCGCCAGGATCCTCGGCGCTGCTGAACCGGGCATTCGACTCGCGCCCACAGTTGCCCTCACGGCGCTCCTGCGGGAACGCGGCGCCAACGTCCTGCGCGTCCACGACGTGAAGCCAAATACCGCGGCCTTGCGCACTGCGGAAGCCCTCCGCGCGAACCGATGATCCAGCAGATTGTCCAGCTTTGGCTCAGGGAATGGCGCGGTCTTTTCGAGATCCTGCTGCTGAGCGTGGGAGTTTACTACGGCTACCTCTACTTTCGTGGGACTCGCGGGGCGAAAGTTCTCACCGGCCTCGCCATTGTCTTTCTGACGCTGACTCTGATCTCCCAATTGTTAAACCTCACCGTTATCGGCTGGATTGTGCGGAGCTTTTCGGTCTTTTTGGCGGTTGCGCTCGTGGTCATTTTTCAACCAGAGCTTCGGCGTGGACTGGCTGCTCTGGGAGGGCACCCGATCTTTTCCCTGACGAGCGAGAAACGGGAGACGGTGCACGACATTGCGGAGGCCGTCTCGCAGCTCGCGAATAAGCAATTCGGTGCCTTGATTGCGATCGAACGCGATACATCGATTCGCGTTTACGAAGAAACAGGAGTGGAATTGGACGCCTGCTTTTCGGTCGAGCTTTTGCTGACGCTTTTCTACCCGAAGAGCGCGTTGCACGACGGTGGAGTCGTGATGCGAAATGGTCGGATTGCCGCGGCGGCCTGCATTTTTCCGGTCAGCCAGCGTGAGACGCTCGACCGCAGCCTGGGGCTGCGACACCGCGCGGGCCTTGGGATAACGGAAGAATCCGACGCGATCGCGGTGATTGTTTCGGAGGAAACGGGCGGAATTTCGATCTGCCATCGCCGCCGGATCGAGCGTAACTTTACTCCGGAAACTTTCCGCAAGCGGATCGGCGAGTTACTGCTCCACGGGACCTATGAAGAAACTGATTCTGACCAATTGGCGGGCAAAGGTGATCTCGCTCCTTCTCGCGACAACCCTTTGGTACCTCATCAAAAAGAACGTAGCAACGACACCCTCACCGTCTGAGTTCCCGTCCACGCCGGCGGCCACGCAAAGAAGGTAGCGTAACGCGAAGGCTAGGCTTTAGCGGAAGAAACGAGCGAGGTTTTCGTCCTCCCACCGTCGCGCGCGTTTGTAGCTTGGATATTCGCGCTCGCGCCGATTGAACTCGTCCGTATGGACGCGGCGGCGGCCATCACTCCCGATTTCGTCCGGCACAACCGAATGCAGCATCTCGTGGTAGAGGACGTATTGGAGAAACCAAAGGGGCACGAAAGGTTGATCCAACCGGGGGTTGATCCGAATGAGGCGGTCTTCTTCCTGAATGGTGCCGAAAACGAAGTACTCTTTTGGCAGTCGTTTGCGCCTGCGGCCCCACATGACTTTGTAATTGCGCAGCCGGCCACGGAAGTAACGGGCGTTTAGCCGGTCAAAGATGGCGCGAAGGTCAAAGTATTGTCCCTCGTGCTCAAGGTTCAGCTGCTGCTGCATCGGCAGCTTTGGATGGACGGCTTTCCGCTTTGTTTTTTTCGCCATTGGTGGGCTCTGGCTCAGTAGTCTAACAAGTCTAAACCGCTGCCAAGAGGTAACAAGAAGTTGGCCGTGATTTTTCGGTGTGGGGACAAGTAGCTCTTTAGGCGACAGTTAAGGCGTGACACATCCAATTGTCTCGCGCCGTTCTGTCTCACATAAGTCAAGCACGGAACTCGAATTTACGAACGAGCAGAGTGTGCCTATAATCAGGTAGTCCTCCGATTTTTGCCCCTCAAAATGACGCCTTTTTTGCGAAAACTCCTCGGTCTCAACTGGCTCCTCCTAGTCAATATGCTGGCGCTCGCGATCTTCGGTGTGATCGCCGTTTACAGCGCGACTTACATGCGAGGCGAATCCATCACGGCGGACTTCTGGCGGAAGCAGGCAAACTGGGTCGCGGTCGGATTTGTCGCGTTCATGATCACCAGCTTGATCGATTATCGCTGGATTCGTTGGGGCGCTCTCCCGATGTATCTGGCTGGTCTGATCTTCCTGATCCTGACGCGTTTCATCGGGAAAAAAGTGTATGGGGCGCGCAGCTGGCTCGATCTCGGCCCGATTAATTTTCAACCCGCACAGCTTGCGATCATTGCCGGCATCATGGTGCTGGCGCTTTTCCTGAGTCAATTCCGGGAGATGCATCCCATGACGCGACTTGCGCTCTGCGGAGCGATCGTAGGCGCACCGTGTCTCCTGGTTATGATGCAACCTGATCTGGGGATGACAATGATCTGGGGTCCGGTGCTGCTGGCGCTGCTTTTCGTGGGCGGGATCCCTGTGCGTTATTTGATCTGCATCGTCTTGATCGTAGCCGCCTTTCTCCCCATCGCTTACAACCTCGGACTCAAGAATTATCAGAAGGAGCGCATTATCGCTTTCGTTAATCCCGAGATCGATAAGCAAGGGTCAGCCTGGGCGATCAACCAATCGCTCATCGCGATCGGATCTGGCGGGTGGTCCGGGAAAGGGTTTAAGGCGCCGAATACCCAGATCGAGCTAGGTTTTCTCCCCGCGACGGCGGTTCACAACGACTACATTTTCTCGGCCATCGGCGAGCAATGGGGCTTCGTCGGAGGCGCGTTTCTCCTCGGCGCCTTCGCACTTCTCTTGCTGACCTGCCTCTTCGTTGCTTTCTGCGCGGGCGATCAGTTCGGTTTACTTCTGACGATCGGAATCGCGACTCTCATCTTCACGCACATCTTTCAAAATGTCGGGATGACAATTTCAATGCTCCCAATCACCGGTGTGCCCTTGCCGCTTATTAGCTATAGTGGCTCGTTTGTCCTCATGATCATGTTCGGGCTCGGGATCGTGAACAGCGTCTGGGTTCATCGCAAAGTGAACGTCTAACGATCGGCCGCCGGGCGGACGCGCCGGTTTACTTTCGCTCGCGACGCCCCTACCCTCGGCTCCGCCACATGGAGAGCGATTACAAGGTCAGGCTCGAGATCTTCGAAGGTCCGCTCGACCTTCTTCTTTACCTGATCAAGCGCGACGAGCTCGACATCTACGAGATCTCTCTGGAACGAATCACAGGCCAGTATCTCGAGTATCTGCAGGCGTTCAAGGAGCTGAACATCGACGTCGCCGGCGAGTTCGTCGTGATGGCGGCGAACCTGATCTATCTGAAAAGCCGCAGCTTGCTCCCCGTCGACCAGCAGCCACCGGAGGAAGACGCCGAAGAGGATGACCCGCGTTGGGACCTCATTCGACAGCTGATCGAATACAAGAAGTTCAAGGAAGCGGCCGCGCAATTGCAGGTTCGGCAGCTCGAACACGAACGCGTTTTCTTCCGGACGCCCGGCGGGTTTGACGATACCCCGGCGGCTCCGCTGCGCCTGGGCGAGGTAGGGATTTTCCATCTCATCAATGCATTCCAAGCCGTGATCAAGCGGGTTGAAGCGCGCGAAGATCTGCGCGAAATCTTCGGCGAGCATTACACTGTCTCAGACAAGATTGATTGGATTTTGCAGCGAGTTTCCGACGGGGTGCCGCTTCGCTTTTCTGAGTTGTTCGCGAGTCTGGCCTCGCGAGTCGAAATTGTGGTGACTTTCCTCGCCTTGTTGGAGTTGATTCGATTGCACCAGGTGCGCGCCCGGCAGGTCAACCCATTCGACGAGATTGAGATTGCCTCGGCCGCGCTGTAGTTCCCCCGCTCTCCATGCCTTCAGTTCTCATCGCCGGCTGCGGCTATCTGGGAG
This sequence comes from Chthoniobacterales bacterium, assembly GCA_013697365.1. Classification (GTDB taxonomy): domain Bacteria; phylum Verrucomicrobiota; class Verrucomicrobiia; order Chthoniobacterales; family UBA10450; genus JACCTI01. Next base: position 18,568 of record JACCXA010000066.1, on the reverse strand, counting down.
CAGCTACGGCGGACCTCTTTTGCGAGAAAGAATGGGAGGTGGAAGGCTGGACCGCGTCGGCTGATTCAAGCGCGGCGTTGTCAATGAAACCGTATTTGATATCCGCCGTCGATATCGGCAGCCGCGAAGCTGTCACGGCCGCGGCGAAAGATTTTGATACAGTGATTCATTGCGCGAGCTCCCGTGGCGGTGACGAGCAGGTCTATCGACAGATCTACCTCCGGGGGGCGCAAAACCTCGCCTTAGCTTTTCCCCAGGCCCGTCTCGTCTTCACGAGCAGCACAAGCGTTTACCCCCAAACAGATGGTGCCTGGGTCACCGAATTAAGCCCCGCAGAGGCTTCGCTTCCCACCAGCAAGGTCTTGCGCGAAACAGAAGAGTTTATCCTGGGGCACGGCGGCATCGTGACCCGCCTGGCCGGTATCTATGGACCGGGTCGTTCAGCCTTGCTTCGGAAATTCCTGACCGGAACTGCCACAATCGATCCGGGCCCGGAGCGTTTTCTCAACCAGATCCACCGCGATGATGTTGCCTCTGCCTTGTTTTTCCTGGCACAACGCGCTCTCGCGAAAGCGGGCCGAACTTTTGACCCACGAGCGATCTACAACGTTTCCGACAATCATCCGCGAACGCAGCGGGCCTGTTATGAATGGCTTGCCTCCATCTCCCACCGTCCCGTTCCGCCGGTCGGATCCATGCCGGCTCCGCGGAGGCGCGGCAACAGCAATAAACAAGTCAGCAGTGAGAAGCTAAAGAGCCTCGGTTGGAAGTGCCGTTATCCGACGTTTGAGGAGGCGATGCGAGAAAGCATCCTTCCCGATTTCGAACGGCCCGGGACGTAAGCGGACATCCTTCCGGGCGATACGCATCGGTATGGAAGCTGCTCGGAAAAGTGGATGCGAAAGATCAAGCTGACTGGCCGCGAAGCGACTCTCGTCCGCGCGATCGGATTTACTGAGGCCAAGCTCGGCTCGGAGCTCCTTGATTACACCCGCATGGATCCGGAAGACATGACCGACACACTCAATGGCCTCATGTCAGTGGGCTTCCTTGAGAGCGTGCCTTTCGTCGAGCAAGTCGGGATGGCAGAGATGCCGGTGACAGCCTTCGAGATGAATCCCGCTTACGTCCATGAGCTAAAAGGCGCGCTCCTCCGCTACTAGACGCTTGTCAATGCCCACCGGCGGCCGCCTCTTTCATCGTGGTCCGTTCACCAAAAAGCTGACGGATCACTTCCTCCACGGGCAACTCCTGCACATTGATGTCCGTGACTTGACAGCTATCCAGTAATTGCCGGCATGTCTCCGTGACCTTCGCCCGCGGGACCTTGAGCTGAACGGAGACAGGCGTCTGTTCCACTACCTCGCCGAAAGCAGAGAAATCACGGGCCTTCGTTTCCTCGAAGGTCAGGCTCACGATTTTCGCAACCGCGAAACGATCGATGATCGCGTCCAGGGGCCCATCGAAGAAGATCTTCCCGTGATCGATGATGATCACGCGCTGACAGAGTTCCTCGATGTCCTGCATGTAATGGCTCGTGAGCATTGTCACGATCTTGTGCTCCTGGTTGTAGAGACGCAGAAACTCCCGCACTCGCTTCTGGCTCACGACGTCCAAGCCGATCGTGGGCTCATCCAGGAAGAGGACACGGGGTTCGTGAATCAGCGCGGAGATCAGTTCCATCTTCATCCGCTCGCCTAACGAAAGCTCGCGCACCATCACGTTCATCTTGTCCTGCACGTCGAGCAGTTCACTCAGCCCACCCACCACTTTCTTGAAGCGACCCCGGTCGATCCCGTAAATGGCACGGTTCAGCTCGAGCGATTCCTGCGCGGGCAGATCCCACCAGAGCGCGTTCTTCTGGCCCATGAGGAGCGCAAACTGCCGCTTCAGCTCGTTCTTGCGTTCCCAGGGAACGAAGCCCAGCACCCGCGCTTCGCCGGCGCTCGGGTTGAGCAGGCCCGAGAGCATTTTGAGCACGGTCGTCTTGCCGGCGCCGTTTGGCCCGAGGAACCCTACGAGCTCGCCTTCCTCGATGGAGAAGGTGACATCGTCCGCAGCACGAGTTTCGTCATACTTCCTGCGAATCAATCCCTTCAACGACCCGCGGAGTCCGCCCTCCTTTTTGTAGGTGCGGTAAACCTTGGTTAGACCTTTTGCTTCAATCGCGCTCATTGACCGTGTGAACCTCGGATGGTATACCGTCCAGGTATGGGCGCCACTACTGTAAAGCTAGACTCCGAAATACTTCGCGAGATCGCCGAAGCCAAACCTTCCGGCCAGACTCTGAGTAGCTTTGTCCGCGGCGCCCTGAAGCGGGACATACGGCGGTGGAAGATGAAGCACGCTGCGGAAGCGTATTTGGCTTTTCTCGCACGCTCGCCGGAAGAAAGAGAAGCGCAGGAGGAATGGGAGTCCGCCCCGCTTTCCCAGCCACCGCGGGGAAGAAGGAAATGAAGCGTGGAAACGTCGTGTGGGTAAATCTAACCGACACTTTCCCGCCGGAGATGGGCAAAATGCGACCTGGAATTATCATCTCAAATACCGATCACAATGGAATTCTCGAAACGGTCGTGATCATTCCGCTCTCCAGCCGAGCGCCGGAAATCTGGCCGTTGCGAGTTCGGATCGCCGTGGGCACGAAGAAACCAAGCTTCGCGATCATTCCGGGCTTGCGCCAGGTCAGCAAAGCTCGGCTGCATGAGGTCATCGGTATCGCGTCGGAAGAAACAACGGAGTCGCTTTTTGCCGCAGCCACTGCCTACCTGAGCGATTGACTTACGCCGCGGTCGGCTGCGGTTGCCGGGTTTTTTTCTGCAGCAACGGCAGGACTTTTTCAACCAGCGCGTCGGCGGTCAGGCCGTGTTTCTTCCGGAGGATGGGGATCGTGCCATGCTCCACGAACTGATCCGGCCAGCCGATGCGGACGACAGGTGTGTGGATCATTTCGGTATGGAGGTGCTCCATAACCGCGCAGCCAAACCCATTGTGCAGGACGTGGTCCTCCAGCGTGCAGATAACCTGCGTGCCGCGGGCGAAGAACTCGAGCGTGCCGGTATCCATCGGTTTGATCCAGCGCGGATTGATTAACGCCACGGAGAAGCCTTGGTCCTCCAGTTTTCGCGCGGCGTCCGCGCCGACTTCGAACATGTTGCCCAGCCCGAAGATGGCGACATCGCGTCCATGTTGCACGACTTCAGCTTTGCCAATCTCAAGCAGTTTCGGCGTCGCCTTGACCTGCGCGCCGGTGCCGGCTCCGCGTGGATAACGCATCGCGATCGGCCCGGTACTGTGGTTCGCCATCGTCCAAAGCATGTCCACGAACTCGTCTTCATCTTTTGGTTGCATGTGGACGATGTTCGGCACGTGCCGCAAATAGCCGATATCGAAAAGCCCGTGATGAGTCGGGCCGTCGTCGCCGCTGAGGCCCGCACGATCCATGCACAGCGCGACATTTAAATTCTGCAGCGCCATATCGTGAATGATCATGTCGTAAGCGCGCTGCATGAAGGTTGAGTAGATCGTGAGGAACGGCTTCAGTCCCTGCGTCGCCATGCCGCAAGCGAAAAGGGCAGCGTGCTCCTCCGCGATCCCGACATCGAAGTAGCGGTCGGGATGTTGCGTTTGAAAATGCACAAGCCCTGTGCCGGTCGGCATCGCGGCGGTGATGGCGACTACCTTCTTGTTTGAGTCGGCAAATTTCGCCAGGGTCTTGCCAAGCAACTCGGAATACGTCGGCGTTCCGCCGGGAGCCGTTTCGCCAGTGTCGGCCGCGAACTTTCCGAGACCGTGAAATTTGTCGGGCTTGGCGATGGCAGGCTCATAGCCTTTACCCTTCTTGGTCAGGATGTGCAGAAGAACCGGCTCATCCTGCGTCTTGAGAAACTCAAACGTCTTGATAAGCAACGGAATGTCGTGGCCATCGATCGGCCCGTAATAGCGCATGCCAAGTTCCTCGAAGATTACGCTTGGGACGAGCAGGTTCTTCACCCCTTCCTCGACTTTGTGGGCAAAATGCACGGCTGATTTTCCGGCAATCGCTTCGATGAAACGGCGGGCCTTGTCGTGCAACCCCGCATAAGTCGGATTGGCCACGATGTTGTTCAAATACGAGGCGATCGCACCCACGTTCTTCGCGATCGACCACTCGTTATCGTTCAGGACGACGATGAATTTTTTCGTCTGCGACTTGGCGTTGTTCATCGCCTCATAGCTGATGCCGCAGGTGAAAGCCGCATCGCCCGCTACAACCACTACATGCTCGTCCGTCCCGCGCAGATCGCGTCCCACCGCCATCCCTAGCCCGGCGGAGAGCGCTGTCCCGGCATGGCCCGCCCCATAACAATCGTGCTCTGATTCGGTTCGGAGAAGGAACCCGTTCAGCCCTTCGTACTGCCGCATCGTGCCAATGCGATCGAGTCGTCCCGTGAACATCTTGTGCACGTAGCCCTGGTGGCTGACGTCGAAGACAAACTTGTCCTTCGGTGTCTCGAAGACCCGATGGAGCGCAATGGTCAGCTCCACCACGCCAAGGTTCGGGCCGAGGTGGCCTCCAGTTTGAGACAGCACGCTAACCAATTCATCGCGCACTTCCTGCGCGAGCTGGGGTAAGTCTTGTTCGCGCAGGGCTCTGACATCTGCCGGCGAGCGAATTCCCCGCAACAGCGGAGGAGCGGCACTGGTTTTCTCAGAAGAGGCTGACTTCGTCATTTTCACTATCTCCTTGTTCCGGCGGCGCGGCCGCTCTGGGTGCGTCGGCCTTTGGCTCAAATTCTTTCACGACCGGCTTTCCGGCGTGGTTGCGCGTTATGATCTCTATTCGTTGCTCCGCGCTCGTCAGCCGTTCCTGACAGACTTTTACGAGTTTCATTCCCTCCTCGTAGCGAACGATCAGCTCCTCGAGCATCATTTTGCCCGATTCCATCTGCTCGACGATCTCCTCCAACCGATCCATCGCCGCTTCGAAGTTCAGCTCAGGCGTGAGCTTCTTGGCCGGAGAAGACATGGGGGATCAATTAAGCATACGATCTGGGAGAACAAAGAGGACATGTCGCTCGTCGGCCACGGTTTGCGGGCTAGCGCGATCCGAACGGCACTTCGTACCGCTCGGGCGCTGCAACGATCGCCACACGACTTTCTGTCGTTTAACGGGTTCGATCTCGTGAAGGGCGACCGCTCCTTGTCTGCGTGCGGGCGTAAGAAACTGATCGCCTGCCGGATTGGATCCTGCTTCAGTCTTGCTGCGGAGCGGAACCCTGGAACCGTGATCTCCCGAGGGAAGTGTTTGATTACATGAGAAAGCCTTTTCGAATCAACCAGCAGCTACGCTTTTGCGCGGGCGCCTTCGTTTGCTTTTGCCTGACGGCTTCGGCGTTTTCTCAGGCGCCTTCGGCCGCGGTCAATATCTCGACCCGGATGAGGGTTGAGACGGGCGATAATGTGCTCATCGGAGGCTTCATCGTCATCGGCGCTGGACAAAAGAGGGTCGCGGTGCGCGCGCTTGGGCCGTCATTGCCGGTCGTCGGCGCATTAAACAATCCCATCCTCGAACTGCACGACGCCACGGGCGCGATTGTGGCTTCGAATGACAACTGGCGCACCTCGCAGCAGGACGGGCTCATCGCCGCAGGGATGGCGCCCGCAGACGATCTCGATGCAGCGCTCATCGCGACGCTGAATGTCGGCAATTACACTGCGGTTGTTCGCGGAGTGAGCGACGCCGTCGGCGTGGCGCTGGTCGAAGTCTACGATCTCGATGGCCCGCAAGCGACCGCGCGGTTCGCGAATATCTCGACGCGGGGCAGGGTTCAAACTGGAGACGACGTCATGATCGGCGGTTTCATCCTTCGGGGAGATCTCCCCAAGCGAATGATCATGCGGGTGCGCGGTCCAACATTAAGCCTGAATGGCACCCCCATTCCCGGGCGTCTTGATGATCCGACGCTCGAACTTTTCGACGGCAACGGCCAGCGCATCTCGGAGAACGATAGCTGGCGCAGCGCGCAGGAGGCGGAGATCGCTGCCAGCTCCATCCCACCGACGGATGATCGCGAACCGGCGATCGTCGTGTCGCTCAATCCTGGAAATTACACCGCGATTGTCCGCGGCAAGAACGGGACGAGCGGCGTTGGCTTAATCGAGTTCTACGATCTGGACCAGCCGCCACAGGCCGATGGCTCGACTCTTTACCTCTCGCAGCTCCGGGCGCAGGGGAGCAACGTCTCGAACGGGTCCGGCAGCGCGACCTTGCGGCTGGCGGGTGACGAAAAATCCGCCGTGCTGGCTTTCAACTACACGAATCTATCTGCGCCGGTGACGTCGATTCATATCCACGGCCCGGGTGGAATTATCCTGTTTGACCTCGACGATCCCATTCCGCAACCCGACGGGACCTTCATCTGGGTCTTCGCGCCCGTGGGGAACACGACGGTGGCGGACATCCTGGCCGCGCTGAAATCGGGTCAGACTTACCTGAATATTCACACGTCGAATTATCCGACCGGTGAAATCGCTGGCTTCTTCAATTTCTCTGCCGGCGGACAGGCCGCGCCGGCGCCGACTCCCCCGCCAGCGCTGGCAGCTGGAACGCCGACACCGACCGACGCGGCCCGCTTCCTCGAGCAAGCCACGTTTGGGCCGAAGGCGGCGCAGATCACGCAAGTGCGATCGCAGGGCTTCGACGCTTTCCTGAATGAGCAGTTCAACGCCCCGCCGACTTACCTGTTGCCCTACGTGGATGCGTCTGGCGTGATCCCGCCCGCCTTTGCCCAGGTGCAGGAGGCCTGGTGGAACCGCACGATCGCTGCTCCGGATCAAATGCGACAGCGCGTGGCTTTCGCCTTGAGCGAGATACTGGTCGTATCCGCGGAAAGCGCCGGCCTGGGCAACGAAGGCGTGGGCCTGGCGACTTATTACGACGTACTGCTGCGGAATGCTTTCGGAAATTTCCGCACGCTCCTCGATGAAGTCACCCTCAACCCCGCGATGGGCCGCTTCCTCGATATGCTGCGCAACGAGAAGGCCGATCCCGCGCGCGGCCGCATCCCGAACGAAAACTTCGCGCGTGAAATCCTGCAACTCTTCTCGATCGGAACCTACCGGTTGCATCTCGACGGCAGCCTTGCCTTCAGCTCCCTCGGTTTGCCGATCGAAACCTACGGCCAGGAAGCCATCCTCGGTCTCTCCGAAGTCTTCACTGGCTGGACTTACGCGCACACTGGCACACCGCGCTGGAACGGAGTGCCGCCAAATTACCGGGACCCAATGATCAGCGTGCCGAGCCGGCACGAGACGGAGGCGAAGGTCATCCTCGATGGTGTCGCCCTTCCAGCGAATCAAAGCGCTCCCGAGGATCTAGACGACGCGCTCGATACCATTTTCGCCCATCCGAACGTCGGGCCGTTCATCTGTCAGCAGCTTATCCAGCGGCTGGTCACGAGCAATCCGAGCCCCGGCTACGTTCATCGTGTTGCCTCCATCTTTAATAATAACGGCCAGGGTGTGCGCGGTGACTTGCGTGCGGTGGTGCGTGCGATCCTGATGGATTACGACGCGCGAGGAGAGAGTCGGTCTGGTCAGGGCGCCGGACATTTGCGGGAGCCCGTTCTCCGCGTCACCAGCCTCTTACGCGCTTTTGGAGCCAGCACGCCGACCGGCAAGTTTAGTATCACGGGTCTTTCCGCGCTGGGGCAGACACCGTTAAGAGCGCCCACGGTTTTCAATTTTTTCTCTCCCGACTATCAGTCGCCTGGTCCGATCGCGGAGGCGCACCTGAAAAGCCCGGAATTTCAGATCACGACGGAGACGACTGTGGTCACGATCGCTAATTATCTGCGCAACGCGGTCAACTTTGGCCTGGGGCCGGCTGACAATCGCACCACGCTCAATCTTGCTTACGAGCTTTCCATCGCGGGCAACTCCGCTCAGCTCGTCGATCACTTGAATGGCCTGCTCATGGCCAGCGGGATGTCTCCCGAGATGCGGTCGATTATGATCACAACGCTCGACCGCATCGCTGCCACTAATCCCACCGAGCGCGTGCGCACCGCGATTTATCTCATTGTGACTTCGCCGGAATACGTCATCCAGAAATAGCCGACATGTACGCTCCCACTCGCCGCACTTTCCTTCGTCAGGCCGCTTGCGCTGCGCTCGGTACTTCGGGATTGCTGAGCACGTTGCTGGATCTGCGGAAGATCAGCGCTGCCACAGTCGCGGACGGCGACTACAAGGCGCTCGTTTGTCTCTTCCTTTACGGTGGTAACGACGCGAACAACGTCATCATTCCGCACGATGAGGCGGGATATTCTTCTTACTCGACCGCGCGCGGTGGGCTTGCCATCAGTCGCGAGGCGTTGCTTCAGCTCACTCTCGCCAACGGCGATGGCCGGGACTTCGGGTTTCACCCGAATCTGGCTGAGCTGCAGGGGCTTTTTAACGGCGGCAAGCTGGCTCTTGTCGCGAACGTCGGGACCCTGGTCGCACCGGTTACGCGGGCCCAATACCTGGCGGGCGGGGCTGCGGTTCCCAGCCACCTTTTCTCTCATTCGGATCAGTCGGTGCAATGGCAGACCTCCGTGCCCGATCAGGTGCTGCGTACTGGGTGGGGGGGACGCACTGCGGACCTGCTGCATTCCTTGAATGGTGCTTCCAAGATCTCGCTCGCCATTTCCGTGGCCGGCACGAACACCTTCGAAGTCGGGAACACGGTCATCCCTTACCAGGTTTCGCCTACCGGCAGCATCACGTTTGCCGGCATGACCGGGAGCGCGAATGCCGACGCGCGCTATCAGGGCTTTAGAGAGTTGATGGCCTTACCGAAGAACAATCTCTTCGCTCAGACTTACTCCGACACCGTCACGCGCGCGATTGGCAACAACGAGTTGCTGACCGCCGCTCTTGCGGGTGTGCCGCCGATCACCACGGTTTTTCCCGCGAGCTCGCTTGCCAGTCAGTTGAACATGGTGGCGAAGATTATCTCAGCGCGAAACGCGCTCGGCATGCGGCGTCAGCTTTTCTTTTGCGCGGTCCAGGGATACGACACGCACGGCGATCAGTTAACAGCGCACGCGAATTTGCTTACAGAATTAAGCCAGGGGATGAATGCGTTCTACAATGCGACGGCGGAACTTGGCGTCGCTTCCGACGTAACCACGTTCACTGCCTCCGATTTCGGGCGCACTTTCCCCACTAACGGTAGCGGCTCGGATCACGGCTGGGGCAGTCACCAGTTTGTGCTGGGTGGCGCCGTGCAGGGTGGCCGCCTCTTCGGCACCTTCCCGACGCTGGCCGTAAACGGCCCGGACGATACGGGCCAGGGCCGTTGGATTCCAACGACGAGCGTTGATGAATTCTCCGCCACGCTTGCCTCCTGGTTTGGCGTGAGCGCCTCGGACCTGCGGGCGGTGCTGCCGAATATCGGTCGCTTCGCCAATCCGAATCTCGGGTTCCTGGCTTAGCAGACTGAGGACGGGGCCGTGGCAAGCGCTGCGGCCGGTCGCTCCCAGACCGGTGGCATAGCCGCTGCTTAGAAGGGCAGCAATAACCGCTATGACTTTCCTGAAAAAGATTCTGCTTGTGGATTACGAGCCACGCGTCACGGCGGTCGTGCGCAAGGCCCTGGAAGATACCGGTAATTACCTAATCAAGGAGGAGCGCGATAGCCGGCATACGCTGAATGCGGCGCGCTGGTTCCAGCCGGACGTGATCCTGCTCAACGTGCCGATGTCTCACCCCGATGGAGCGCTCGTCGCCAAACAACTGCGGACGGACCGTGCCTTTCAGGACACACCGCTTGTTTTCTTGACTCTCGACACCTCGGTCGAAGGCGGGATCGCTTCCGACGGCATAGTCGCGGGATACAGCTTCAGCGCTACGACTGTCCCGCTGGACGAGCTCGTCCGTTACGTGGCGGAGTTGTTGAATTCAGCGCCTTATTAAAGACGTGCGCTACCCGCGCCCCGCGCCGGGTCAAAATCAACCAATCGCCTGTCGGTAAGCAGCGGCGTCTTTTAGCTGCTTCACGTCGTCCGGCGAGGTCATTTTCAACACGAAGATCCAGCCTTCCCCAAAAGGATCGGTGTTCACGAGCGCGGGATTACTCGAGAGCGCTTCGTTTACTTCGACGACCTCGCCTTTGATCGGCGCGTAGATGTCGCTGGCCGCTTTCACCGACTCGACGACCGCGATCTGTCCGCGCGCCTCCGCCTCTGCGCCCACCTTCGGCAGCTCGACGTAGACGACATAGGTCAGCTCCGCTTGCGCGTGATCGGTGATACCGATGCGCGCGTTCTCGCCTTCCACGCGGACCCATTCATGCGACTCGGTGTAGAAAAGATCGTCTGGAACATTCATGCTTTTTTGTAGAGTGGTTTTTTCTCGACCACTGCGGGAAATTTCTGGCCGCGGATTTCGATCTCGAGCTCGCTTCCGATCCTGGCGTGCTCGCTCGGCACATACGCCATTCCGATTCCCTGATTCAAACTCGGCGAAAGCGTGCCGCTGGTGACCTCGCTAATCTGTTCCCCATCGCGCCAGACGCCGTAATGGGGACGAGGCGGAGGACCTTTGGCCTTCATCTTAAACGGAACCAGCTTCCGGGGCGCCCCGCTTTCTTTGATTCGTGCCAGGACGGAGCGGCCGATGAATTCCGGCTTGCTGAGATCTACGAAAAAGCCGAGCCCGGCCTCGATCGGGTTGTGTTCCGGCGTGAGATCATTGCCATTGAGCGGATAGCACATCTCGAGGCGGAGCGTGTCGCGTGCGCCAAGTCCACATGGGCGAAGGCCGAGGGCCTGGCCTTTGGCAAGGATTTCATTCCAGATCGTGGGCGCGTCCGCTGCGGGAAAGAAAACTTCCACACCATCTTCGCCCGTGTAGCCGGTGCGGGCGATCGACAGGTTGAGGCCGAGAAACTCGAAGTCTTTAATTTCGTTCCGGGCTGGCAGCTCAATCTGGCGGCGAAAGAGCAATTGAAAAAGCTCCACCACCTTTGGACCCTGGATGGCCAGCCCGGCAAAATCAGCGCTGCGGTTAGCGAAGCGTATCCCGCCTCCGATGCTCTTTTGCAGCCACGCAAAATCCTCTTCCGTACGCGAAGCGTTCACGACGAGCAGGAATTCCTCGAGACCCGTGCGGTAAACGATCAGATCATCGATGATCCCGCCCTCTTCGTTTAGAAGAAAAGTGTATTGCCCGGTGCCGACCGCGAGCTTGTCGATGTTGTTCGTCAACATTTGGTTCAACCAGCCTGCGGTCGGCGCGCCCGAGGCGGTCAGCTGTCCCATGTGCGAGATATCGAAGACGCCGACGTTGTTACGGACGGCCTGATGTTCGTCCGTGATGCTCGTGTACTGCACCGGCATGAGCCAGCCGCCGAAGGGGATGATCTTCCCGCCCGCGCGCTGATGCTCCTCGTAAAGCGGAGTGGTTTTCGAGGCGGCGTCGCTCACGTGCGTGACGGTAGGCGGTGGGTGAAATGGCGTCAATCAACCCGCATCCCGTGAGGCCACCGTGCATCCATGAAACGAAGAGTAAGCAATGACCTGGCTGGATAAACTGGAACGGCGCATCGGATTCATCGCGATCCCGGGACTGATCCGGATCGTCGTAGCGTTCACTGCTTTAGTTTGCGTGCTCGCTTTTGTGAATCCGTATCTGCTCTCGGTCTTTGAACTTAATCCTGAGCTGATTAAACGCGGGCAGGTCTGGCGTCTCTTCACTTACCTTTTTGTTCCGCGCTCTCCCGTGCAGCCGGGCGCGATGCTCTCTCCCCTCTGGGCGGTGCTGGCTCTCTGGTTCCTCTGGTTCGTAGGCGACGGGCTTGAACGCGCGTGGGGTGCGTTCCGGCTTACCCTCTATTTTTTCCTGGGGATGATCGGCACCACGATTGCGGCGTTCTTCTTCGGTGCGCAGTTTTCGAATGCGATGCTCGCTTCGTCGCTCTTTTTCGCCTTCGCCTGGTTTTATCCTGACGAAGTGATCTACGTATTTTTCATCCTGCCGGTGAAGATCAAGTGGCTGGCCCTGATCTCGGCCGCAATTCTGATGTTTGGCTTCATCGTGGGCACGAACCTCTACCGGCTGTCGCTGCTCGCTGCCTTCAGTAACTATCTGATCTTTTTCGGGCCGGAGATTTTCTACCAAGTGCGACATCGCAAGGAAGTTTCGGCGCGGCGGAAGCGATTTGAGGGGGAGTCGCGATCGGAAGCAGAGCCACTGCATCGTTGCGCAAACTGCGGCGCGACGGAGCTAAGCGACCCCTCTCTCGACTTCCGCGTCTCGCGCGATGGCGAGGAATATTGCGTCCCGCATCTGCCGAGCGCGACCACCGTGGCGACGCATTAATTCTGTAGAGTCTGCAGGGCTTCCCCTCCGTCCTTACATCGCTTGACCCCCTTCGGCACGCTGCCGACACTTTCCCGCGATGACGGAAACGAACGGCGCGTTGATTCCCGAACAGGGCTGGCACTGCCTCCATTTGTTCTACCACATCGAGTTTGGCCAATGGCAATTACTCACTCCGGAAGAGCAGATCGCAGCTAAGACGCGGCTTGCTTCACTCGTGCAGGAAGTGCGCGCGCTGGAGAGCACGCAGCTCCTCACGCTCAGTGTTGTAACGCCGAAAGCCGACCTCGCCTTCATCTTGATCACGCCCGATTTGCACGTCGCCAATCGAATCGAGAAGCAGCTTAGTCTCGCGCTCGGCCCGGACGTGCTCGTTCCGGTTTACAGCTATCTGTCGCTGACAGAAGAGAGCGAATACCGCACCTCCATGGACGAGTACGCCGGGATTCTGGAACGGGAACAGAACGTCGAACATGGATCAGCGGAATTCGAGAAGGCGATAGCCGCATTTGACGAGCGCATGAAGCATTACCGCCAGGAGCGCGTGAACCCGACCCTGCCTGATTGGCCGGTGGTTTGTTTTTATAACATGAGCAAGCGGCGCGGTGAGCAGCGCAATTGGTACACGCTCCCATTTGAAGAGCGACGGAAACTGATGCTCGGCCACGGCGCCGTCGGACGGCAATTCGCCGGCAAGGTGAAGCAGTTGATTACTGGCTCGTCGGGCCTCGACGATGCGGAGTGGGGCGTGACGCTTTTCGCGCGCGATACCTTTCAGATCAAATCGATCGTCTACCAAATGCGCTTCGACCCGGTCAGCGCGGAGTATGCGGACTTTGGAGAATTTTACATCGCGCTACAACTGCCGCTCGACGAGTTGTTCCGGCGCCTGCAGCTTTGATCTGCGCCTCGAAAGGATGGGTGGCAGAGTGGTCTAATGCGCACGCCTGGAAAGCGTGTTTGCCGCAAGGCAACCAGGGTTCGAATCCCTGCCCATCCGTGCCGCTGCCCCGCAGGAAAATTGCACCTCTCATGATGCGGGTATTCGCGGTGATTCTGCTTTGCCTTGCGATTGGGGCACTGACCTCGCCGGCGCAGAACCTCGCTGCGAGCGCGTTGGAGCGCGCCAGGCAGGAGTTTAAGCAGGGCCGGCTCGAGACAGCGCTCAAAGCGCTGGAAGATGCCGAGCAGGGGGGAGAGCCGACTGCACCTTCGCTTGATCTGCGCGGTTGTATTTTAGTCGAGCAGGAAAAATTAGACGACGCCGTCCGAGCTTTCGCCGCGGCGAACGCGAAAGAGGCGTCCGATTCGACTAGAGTCCATCTTGCCAATGCGCTTCTCCGGCAGGGGAAATGGGACGACGCACGCGCCGCCTACCAGGCCGCGACCAAGGAGACGGTTAATCTCGTGTCAAATGAGCGGCTCAGGTTTGGCGTGCTCATGACCTTCCTCGGCGCGAAAGACGATCCCGGGGCGCAACTTGCGCTGAATGCGATCAGGTTCCCGACCGAAAGCGCCGCCTACTACTATGCGCAGGCGGCCTGGTCCTTTGCGCACGACGCGAAACGTGATGCCGAAAAATGGATCGCACGCGCCGAAGAAATTCATCCTGCAAATCGCACCGCCTGGTTCGCACGCCCTCTTTTCGACTGCGGTTGGCTCAAGAAAAAACCGCCACTCTTTTACGACTAGCGAAGCGGCCGCGCTACTCGGCGACGGAATCCCGTCGAGTCAGCACCTGCACGTTCTGGCGAATCTTCACGATGCTCGAGGCGGGAAGAACGCCGCGGAAGTTCGCACCCGGATAAACGATGCAGTCGCGCCCGAGCACGGAACCCGGATTGATCACCGCGTTGCAACCTATTTCCGTTCGGTCGCCCACGATCGCGCCGAACTTCTTCAAGCCCGTCGCAATATTTCCATCGGTCGCGGTCACGTGAATTTCGCGATGATCCAGCTTTACGTTGGAAAGAATGACGCCGGCGCCAAGGTGCGCTTTGTAACCCAGGACGGAGTCGCCCACGTAATTGAAGTGAGGAACCTGGGCTTCATCAAAGAGGATACAGTTTTTGAACTCGCAGGAGTTCCCCATAACCACGCCGTCGCCGACGATGACGTTTTCCCGGACATAGCAGCCACTGCGGATCTGACAGTTTTCCCCAATCCAGGCAGGCCCTTTCAGGAACGCTCCCTGTTCGACGACCGTGCCCTGGCCAACAAAAACGGCGTTGCTGATGAAAGGTTTCCCGACCAGTTCGCCGAGGACGGCAGGCTTGAGGCGGAATTGCAGATAACTTGCGATCTGCTTGAGCGCGTCCCAGACATACTTCTGGTTTTCGAACAGCTTTGGATGCGCCGTATGCCCAAGCGTCAGGAATTCATCGGACGAAAACATCGCTCAAGCTCCGCTGCGCCTTGTGATTTTCTGGCCGTCCTTCGTGTCGCGCACTTCCCAGCCTAGCGCCGCCAGTTGATCGCGCATGTCGTCACTCTTCCGCCAGTCCTGCGCGAGCCGGGCTCGCACACGCGCTGCAGTCAGTTCAGCAATTTCCGCAGGCAGTTCGGCTGCAGCAGCAGTCAACGCCAGGACACTGTCGACCCGCTTCCACCAATCGAGCCAGGCGCCCGCAGCGGTTGAAGAGAGCGTTCCTTCATCGAGCGCACGATTGGTCTCACGAATGATATCGAAGAGCGCGCCGAGTGCCGCGGAGATATTCAGATCATCATCCAAAGCATCGAAGAACGCCTCCCCTCTTCGAGGTTGGATGTTCGATGTTGGATGTTCGATGTTTTCTTCTTCCGCCGCCCTCACGCGCAAACGTTCCAACCAGCTATCAATCCGGGCCAGCGCCACACGCGCTTCCTCCATCCCTTCCCAGGTGAAGTTCAGTTGCGCCCGGTAATGCACGCGGAGCAACGCATAACGAGTCTCGCGTCCGCTATAACCCTTCGCCAGCACATCGCGCAGCGTGTGAAAGTTGCCCAGCGACTTCGACATCTTCTGGCTATCGACAAGCAGATGGGCGCAGTGCAGCCAGTAACGCACGAATTGCTTTCCGGTCACGCCTTCCGTCTGCGCGATCTCGGCCTCGTGATGCGGGAAAATATTATCGATGCCGCCGCAATGGATATCGAGCCGCGGTCCCAGGATCTCCGTGGCCATTGCGCTGCACTCGATGTGCCAACCGGGCCGGCCCGATCCCCACGGACTTTCCCAACGAACATCGCCATCGACTTCATCCCACGCTTTCCAAAGCGCAAAGTCGCCCACACTTTCCTTTTCGTATTCGTCGTTCCTGTTCCGACCCGTCGATTGAAGTTCGTCCAGGTTAAAATGCGCCAGCTTGCCGTAATCAGGGAACGCCTTGATCCGAAAATAAACCGACTTGTCGTCAGCCTGATAAGCGAGGTTACGCGCGATCAGAGTCCCGATCATATCGATCATGACGTCAATGTGACGTTGATCCGTTGCTTCCGGAAAGTAGTCCGCTCGCTTGATGCGGAGCGTCTCGAGGTCGGCGAAAAAAGCTCTCTTGAATGGCGCCGTGAAGTCCGCGAGCGGCATACCCGCGGTCTGGCAACCGCGAATGGTCTTGTCGTCCACGTCGGTCAGATTCATGACCCGCTGCACAGTGTAATTGCGTAGCTCGAGATGCCGCTGGAGCAGATCTTCAAAGAGATAGGCTCGGAAATTGCCGATGTGCGCGTGATCGTAAACCGTCGGTCCGCACGTATACATCTTGACCGTCCGGCCAGCAGCATCGAGCGGCGCAAACTCCTCGACTTGCCGCGTGTAGGTGTTGAAGAAGCGGAGAGCCATCTATTGACGTCAGTTCTGCTCCACGCTCGCGACCGCCATGGCGGCCATCCCTTCGCTGCGCCCGATCGTGCCCAGCCCTTCGTTCGTGGTCGCTTTGATGCTGATGCGATCTACCGGCAATTGCAGCGCGGAGGAAATCGCGGCGCGCATCGCCGGAAGGTGCGGCCCAATTTTGGGCGCTTCCGCGATCAGGGTTGCATCTACGTTAACCACGCGCGCTTCCTTCTCGACCAGAATCTGCCGCACGCGCGCGAGGATCGCCAGGCTGCTGATCCCGCGAATTCCTTCATCGGTGTTCGGGAAGTGATGGCCGATATCGTTTTCTCCGATCGCGCCGAGCAGAGCATCGGCTATCGCATGACAAAGGACGTCGGCATCAGAGTGTCCATCCAAGCCTAACGAGTGGGGAATTTGCACGCCGCCGAGAATCAGCGCCCGCCCTGCCACGAGCCGGTGCGCATCGTAACCAATTCCGGACCGCGTCATTGTCTGTCACCGCCGGCTCCCGGGCCCATGCGGATCCGGCCGAGGTCGAGCACACCGTTCGACGCGACAATGCTGTATTTGTCTTTGTTGTCGATCCGCGCCCGCAGGTCGACTTTGCCGCCGGCTGTCTCGATGAGAATCAGTCCGGCGGCCACGTCCCAGAGACTGATGCCCTGCTCGATGTAGGCATCAAGCCGCCCGCACGCCACGTAGGCCATGTCGAGCGCGGCGCTCCCCATCAGACGGCATTTCCGCGCCCGGTGCACCAAATCCTGGAGCAAGGGAAGTGCGGCGGAAATCGTGTCGCCAGTCTTCGAAAACCCCACGGAGAGCACGGCCTCACTCAACTCCGTGCGAGCACTGACGCAAAACGGTTTGCCGTTCAACGTTGGCGGTGCCCCTTTCTGCCCAGCCCACAACTCGTCGCGCGTCGGGTCATAGATCACACCGGCGATCACTTCCGCATCCTGGCGCAGCGCGATCGAGACGCAGAAATGCGGAATGCCGTAGTAGTAATTCACGGTCCCGTCGATCGGATCGACGACCCACTGATATTCCGCGCTTTGATCGCCCACGATCCCTTCCTCGCCGTAGAGCGCGTGCTGCGGGAATTCCCGCAGCAAAAGATTTGTAATCAGATCCTGCGTCTGGACATCAATCTCGAGTTTGATGTCGTGCGCTTCGCGTGAATTGACGCGCAAGGGCTGTTCGAAATTCTGGCGCAGCGATTGGCCTGCGGCCCGCGCGGCGCGGATCGCAGCATCGAGATATGGCGTCATGCGGAGAGAACTACAGGCGGTGACGCTTCGCCGCGAAATGTTTTTCGAACTCCAACTGGAAGTCGGTGCAGACAAGGAAATAGAAAACGACGCGACGGGAAATCGAAGAGGGCAGAAGTGCCCGCGAGAAAAAAACCGGGAGGAGAAAATGAATTCTCCTCCCGGGTTAAGTTTCGTTTAGAAGAACGAAAAGGGTGGTTCTTCTGTGAGAACAGCGCCGTTAGCGCTTCTTGCCGCCGGACTTTTTGGCTGCTGCTTTTTTCTTAGCAGGCGCTTTCTTAGCCGCTGCTTTTTTCTTTGCTGGCATGGAGTATCCCCCCTTTCAATCCGCAGGTGCGGTGGTTGTGAACAGGTGTGAATAAGTTCACAACACCGAGTCACTAAGCATCACGATTTTTTTGTCAAACGTTTTTCATATAACTCGAAAACTATTTTCATTATTTCGCGCGCGATCACTTTTTTTCGCGCGCGCGGAATCTGTTTTTCTCCGCCCTCGCGGAAGAAAACTATGACTTCGTTGTCATCGCATTCCATTCCGACATCGCTTCCGCTAACGTCATTCGCGATGATGACATCGCAATTTTTCGCGTGTAGTTTCTTTCGCGCACTAACTGCGACATCGTGCGTTTCTGCGGCGAAACCGACGACGAGGTACTCACGATCGGCCTGCGGCAGAGACGCGAGGATATCGCGCGTGGGAGTTAACGGCAGCTTCCAGTCGCCGAGTTGCTTTGCCATTTTGCGCGGCGCGGCGTTGAGAGGTTTGTAATCTGAAACCGCAGCGCACATTACGAACGCGTCGCATTGACGCACATGTTGATGCACGGCTTCGAAGAGTTCATCCGCGCTGACAATCTTCACAAGACGCGCCCCTTCCGGAACGGGAAGCGCGACCGGTCCCGAGATGAGTGTGACGTCATGACCAAACTCGAGGGCGGCTTCCGCGAGCGCGTAGCCCATTTTGCCCGAGGAGCGATTGCTGATGAAGCGAACTGGATCGATCGGCTCGCGTGATGGTCCCGCGGTGACGACGATTCTCACGCGATCAAATTATCCTGGCGCGCGAGCAGGAACTCCGCGCGAAACGCGATGTCCTCTACTTTCCAAAGGCGCCCCACGCCTTCATAACCGCATGCGA
>JACCXA010000250.1 GCA_013697365.1 Chthoniobacterales bacterium | reverse complement strand
GCGACGGCCTCAGTCTGGCAGGAAATCTTCCGGAGGAGTTGCAGGCCGATGGGCTCTGCGCTCTGGCGCCCTCGATGCTGCGACGGATGGAGAATCACCTCGAAGAAACTCAGGTGGGAGAGCTTCGTGCCATGACGCTCTCCTGCACGAACGCCACCTTTACTTTCGTCATGCAAGACAATGTCTGCCTCGCCGCGCTCCATGCCGGTGAGCAGTTGACTCCTGAAACGCGTGCACGGCTTGGCCGGACAGTGCAGGAACTTTCACGCAAATATTCGCAACCGGTCTAGGCCCCACAATCCCATGTCGATCATCAATTACGCCAGCCGCGAGATTCAGTTTAAAATCGTTTACTACGGGCCGGCGCTTTGTGGCAAGACGACGAATCTCGGTTACATCCATCAACGGATTAATCCGCAAAACCGCGGCGACCTCGTCTCGCTCGCGACAGCCGCCGATCGCACTCTCTTCTTTGATTTTCTCCCGCTGAATGCGGTCGTGATCAAAGGCTTCGTGACGAAGTTCCAGCTCTACACCGTGCCGGGGCAGGTCATTTACAATGCGACACGCCAGCTCGTGCTCCGGAGCGTGGATGGGGTGGTATTTGTCGCGGATTCGCAATGGGAAAAAATGGAGGAAAACGTCGAAAGCTTTAAGAATCTGGAAGACAACCTCGCCAAGCAAAACATCTCGCTCGATGAGATTCCGTACGTCCTGCAATACAACAAACGCGATCTCGAAAACGTGGCGCCGGTGAATTATCTCGAGTACGTCCTGAACAACCGCAAGAAGCGCGTGCAAAGCTTCGAGGTGGTGTCGAGCACCGGGCAAAATGTTTTCGCTTCGCTCAACGCCGTCTCGCAAATTCTGCTGCACAAATTCAGCAAGCAGAGCGATGTGCCCAAGATTGCTCCGGCACCTGTCGCCATCCCCGAGGAGGTGCCGGCTTTGCAAAGACAGGGCGCGACAGTATGAACGCGATTCCGTGCCTCACGATTGACGACGTCGCGACGCTGGATGGCGTGCTTGGAGAGTTTCTGAAGAAAGCAGAAGCCGAGCTGACGGTCGTGATTGATCGCGGCGGCAACGTCATCTCACAATTTGGCGACATGACCGTGATGGATGTGACGATCATCGCGGCGCTCGCGGCCGGCTCGTTTGCGGCCACCAAGGAGTTGGCGCGGCGGATCGGCGAGGTGGAATTCAACGCGCTCTATCATCAGGGCAACGGCAACCACATTTTCATGAACTCAGTCGATGACGATTCGATCATGATCACCGTTTTTGGACGGCGGACGACGGTGGGCCTGGTGCGATTTTACTCGGCCAGTACGGCGCAGAGCGTCGCGACTTTGTTGCAGGGCCTGTCGCGTGAAGGGCATGGCTTCTCCTTCGACGCTTCTGATATCACGGCCGCGCCCGTGTTCGCCGAATAGCGGCAATCTTCGTGCGCCGCGCGGCTAACCGACGAACTCGCGCGCAATCAGGGTGGCGTTATGCCCGCCAAACCCGAAGGAATTGTTCATCACGATGCGGACTTTTTTTTCCTTCGCGACGTTCGGCGTGAAATCGAGATCACATTCTTCGTCGGGGTGATCGAGATTGGTCGTCGGCGGGATGACGGAATCGCGAATGGCAAGCGCGCATGCTGCCATTTCGACTGCGCCGGCTCCGCCAAGCAAATGACCGGTCATGGATTTCGTCGAGCTGATCGAGACCTTGTAGGCATGGTCGCCCAGCACGGCTTTGATCGCGCGAGTTTCTGCGACGTCGCCCAGCCCGGTGGAAGTGGCGTGGGCATTAACGTAGTCGACCTCATCCGGATTCGTGCTGGCATGCCCCAGGGCCATGCGCATGGCTCGGGCCGCGCCGCTGCCATCGGGAGGAGGCGCTGTCATATGATAGGCATCCGCCGAAAGGCCGTACCCAGTT
This sequence comes from Chthoniobacterales bacterium, assembly GCA_013697365.1. GTDB lineage: Bacteria > Verrucomicrobiota > Verrucomicrobiia > Chthoniobacterales > UBA10450 > JACCTI01. Next base: position 35,660 of record JACCXA010000250.1, on the reverse strand, counting down.
AGTTCGCAGTAGATCTTCGCACCCCGCGCTTTCGCATGTTCGAGTTCCTCGACGACGACGACACCGCCGCCTTCGCTCATGACGAAGCCGTCTCGATCCCTGTCCCAGGGACGTGAGGCGTGCGTAGGATCATCATTGCGGGTGCTGAGCGCTTTCATCGAAGCGAAGGCACCCATGCCGATCGGAATGATGGAAGCTTCCGAACCGCCGGCGAGAAAGATGTCGGCGTCGCCGAACTTAATCATGCGCCAGGATTCGCCGATCGAATTGGTCGAAGTCGCACAAGCGGTTACTATGCAAAAGTTCGGCCCCTGCAGACCGTACTCCATCGAGATGAGGCCGCTCGCCATGTTGCTGATGAGCATGGGTATCGTAAAAGGCGAGAGACGGGTGGGACCCTTAAAAACGAGGTTGCTGTGTTGATCTTCAAGCGTCTTGAGACCACCGATGCCGCTGCTGACGATGACGCCAAAGCGATCAAGGTCGACCTTCTCCAAGTCGATCCCGCTGTCTTCTTTCGCCATCTTGGCTGCACCCAAGGCAAGCTGCGCGAAGCGGTCGGTCCGCCGAACGTCTTTAGGGTTTTTGAAGAAATCTTTCGGCTCGTAGTTGCGAACCTGCCCGCCAATCAGGCAATCGTAGCCGGTCGTATCAAAGGCATCGACCAGGCCGATGCCACTGACCCCGTTCTTGAGATTGTCCCAAAAAGTTACGAGGTCATTTCCGACTGGAGTGACGACGCCTAGGCCTGTAATGACAACTCTTCGATCGTACATGGGCATCGTGAATGGTTATGCGGTTGAATGATTAAATCCTGAAATGCGAGAAGGCCTGGCAACGATTTAACTCCTTTTAACGATTCAACAAATCACGCTCCCTCACCGCGTGCCCATTCCGACGCTTTGCACGGTTTGAAAGAGCTTGCCTTCAGTTTTGATCGACGGGGCAATGATAATTTCGGTCTGCTGAAATTCAGCAATGTCCCGTGCACCCACATTGCCCATGCAGGTGGTGATGGCGCCGACCAGATTCTGGCTGCCATCATCCACTTCCGCCGGGCCAAACAGGATCTGTTTGAGCGAGCCTGTCGCTCCTACTTTGATGCGCGTGCCGCGGGGGAGATTCGCGTGGGGCGTGGCCATGCCCCAATGGTAGCCGCGGCCGGGCGCTTCATAGGCTTTGGCAAACGCGCTGCCCACCATGACGGCGTCAGCCCCGCAGGCGAGCGCCTTGCAAACATCGCCGCCTTTGCTCATGCCGCCGTCGGTAATGATCGGCACGTAGCGCGAAGTCTTCTTGAAGTAAGCGTCGCGCGCAGCCGCGCAATCCACCGTCGCGGTGACCTGCGGCACGCCCAGGCCAAGGACGCCGCGAGAGGTGCAGGCGGCACCGGGGCCTACACCGATTAGAACCGCCGCAGGCCCGCATTCCATGATCGCGAGGGTAACATCGTAGCCGACCGTGTTGCCGACGATCACTGGCATCGTCATGTCACGGCAGAATTTCGCGAGATCGAGGGACTTGTACTCGGTCGAAATGTGTTCGACGGTCGATACGGTGCTCTGCACGACAAAAACGTCAGCTCCAGCTTCCTGGGCGATTGCGCCAAATTGCTCGGCTTTTTGCGGAATCGAACTGACCGCAGCGATGGCACCATTGTCTTTCATCTCCCGGATGCGGGCGGCAATGAGATCTTCCTGGATCGGTTCCTGATAGATCTTCTGCAGCAGACCGGTGATCTCAGACTTTTCCGTCTCAACGATCTTCTGCAAGACTTCCTGCGGATTCTTGTAGCGGGTCTGGACGCCTTCGAGATTAAGGACCGCGAGCCCGCCAAGTTTGCTCATCTCGATCGCGAAGCGAACGTCGACCACTCCGTCCATGGCGCTGGCCAGGACAGGAATCTTTAGCTCGATCGATTCATCCCCGCGCCGTGACAAACGAAAACGCGTATCGACTTCATTGGGATTAATCGTGATTCGTCCCGGTACGAGAGCGATCTCATCAAATCCATAGGTGACCCGTGCTTTACGATTTCGGCCAATCCACATTCCCATATCAAATTTGCTCCGGTTTGAATCGTTCGTTCAGGCTCCCGCAACGTGGGCACCGCGGCAGCAAAGCAGGGGTTCGGTCCACGAACTCGAAGGCGCAGATCACGCAGCGCAATCGATAACGCAACGCCCGGCGTTCGCGCCGGCGGCGATTCCACTCGCCCACTATCCAGAGCAGAAAAACCGCCGCAAGAAAAACCAACAGATAGATGGTTACGAGCGCCGCGAGGCTGACGCGGATCACGGTGCGGAAGAGCCAGCCGACGCTGCGGTGGCAGGCGCGGCGATGTCGTTGCCCCACTCGAAAATCGCGGTGGTCCAGAAAAGTGCGGACACGATTTTTAACTCTCTATCTTCGGCCGCCAAGAATCGAGCGAGCAAAAGGAAATTGCGCGCCTGTTTATCGAGCGCGGCATCGCCAGACGAGCGCTCGAGGAAGCAATATCGAACGTCGCCTCTGGCGCCAAACGCGACGCGGAACTCAGTGGACTGAGGAGGCTCCTTGATTGAAGCAGTGAATCGCAGCGGCGGGATGTTTGCCTGACCAAGCTGCGGCGCTTCCGGTCCGAACGTCAGCTTTGTCGGTACGATCCGAGCTGGCGAAGTCTTCAGGTTCCGCGGTCTCGGCACAGGTGCGGGCGGATGTGAGCTTGGCACGTGGAGATCGGGCTGAGATGGCGTCGGTTCTCGTAACGCCGGCCTTCTGCTCAGATAGGAAGGGATATGTTCCGGCATCGGCAAAGACAGGGTCGCGTCCGCTGGACGCTGCGTGGTGGAGGAAAGCGCCGGATCCTCGGCTTCGATCCATTGCAAGAGGAGACGCCCTTCTTCAGAAGCGGGCGTGATGATGTTTACCCGAGCCGGCGGGGGCGGCAGCGTCACGGTAGGCGGGTAGATGATTTGAAAAACGTAAAAGCAAAGGGCATGCAAAAGGGCCGACCCCGAAATGAAACTGACGAGCGCAAGCTTCCTTCCGCGCGCGGGACTCCAGTCGAAGAGGGAAGAGAACTCCGCTGTGGCCGGCTGCGTCATGGCGGCGGCGCGCTCGCCAAGGAGACGGAGGTGATCCCGCGCTCGAGCGTCGCATTTGTCACCGCGACGACCAATTCATAGGGCGTCTGACGATCTGCCTTGATGATGACGGGGCGCCCCTCACTTTTCGCGGCGTCCAGGAGGGGACCAAGTTGGTCGAGGGCAACTTTCTGGTCGCGAAAATAAACAGAAGGAGCCGCCCCGCCGGTGATCGAGATGATCTGCGGATTCACCTGCGGACCGAGGGTGAAGCGCGAAAGGGGAAGGGAGACGGCGATACCAGGCTGAAGAATAAAATTCGAGCTGAGTAAAAGGAAGAAAATCAGCAAGAAAACAATATCGATTGCGGAAATCACCGCCAGCCAGCCGAAGTGGTATTGCTTCGTGCGGGCAAGCTTCATCGGCGCCAACGGCTGAACGGCTTAACGATCAATGCGCCGCTCGCGTTCTCCGGCGGCGGCGATGGCGGGTTGCTGAAACGTGATGATGTCGGCCGCTGCTTCTCGCTCCGTCAGCATGTGCACGACCTCGATCCCGGCGCGTTCCATCTCGTGCATCAGCGTATTCACGCGCGACGAGAGGTAGCTGTAGGCAACGAATGTGGGCGTGGCTACAACCAGACCGGCCGCGGTTGTGAGCAGGCTCTTATAGACGCCATTGGAAAGTTCGGTCACGGTCGCCGAGCCTCCATTCGAAGCGATCGTCCCGAAAGCGTCGATCATTCCTGCCACCGTCCCGAGCAGTCCGAGCACAGGTGTAAGAAAAGCGATCGTAGCCAGCACACCGAGGAAGCGCTCGAGCTTCGGCACTTCGAGTTGAGCTGATTCCTGGACGATTTCTCGTAACTCCGAGCGCGGCGAATCGTGGCGAATAATGGCCGAGTGAATCACTCGCGCCACCGGTCCGGGAGTGCCCGCAGATTCGTGCAACGCTTCCGCAAAATTGCGTCGTTTGATTAAATTTGAAAGTCCCTGGAGAAACTCGCCCACGTGGATTGTAGCGCGATGCAAATAAAACAGCCGCTCCGCGAAGACAGCGATGGAAATGATGCTGCAGACCAGAATGGGCCACATGAGCAAACCACCCTTCTGGATGTAATCGATCATGCGAACTGTTCTTAGCTGGGAACGCGAATCCTCGCAAGCGCGTCGCGGATCGCAGCGTCATGACGCGATCAGAGTCACTTTTTCTTTGAGACTGCGGGAGGTGAAGGGACTGGTTTGGTTGAACCCAGGAGTTTCCCGTCCGCGGCATAGACGGAATATCCAGTCTTCTTTCCATCGGCGTCGTAGGCGTAAACGAGCTTCTGCATTGGGGCGCCGTCTTTAGTTAGCCGCGCCTCTTCGATCAATCGTCCGCTGGCTTCGTAGCGATAAACCGTCTTGAACTGGAGACGGCCTTTTCCGTCATAGACTTCGCCCGTCCCGAAACGGCCCGCGTTGTCAAGTTGATAGTGAATCTTACCTGTGGCCCTGCCGCCTGAGTTGGTTGTCGTTGCCGTGGCTTTCTTATTCGCGGGATCGAACTCGTAGGCAGTGCGAGAGCCATCCTGGTTCATGGAAACCGTTACGCGAATGGAGTCACCAGTCGCTCCTTCCTGGAGTTGCGCCTGACCAGTGTGCGCGACGGCCAGGGCGCAAATAGAGATCTGCCAGACTGGCGCCGAGGGCATGGCGAAATTTAGCGGCGATGAAATATCCCGCAAACGACCGTAAATTCGATTGACCCGCGGTATGCAAAGTGGTTAGGAGTGGGGCGAAGTGGATTGAAATGGCAAAGCTTCCCGTCTGCATGGACCACGTTTCTCAGACTCAAACTTTCTATGCGGGTCAATTTCGTCATTCCATCGACGACAAGAATCGCATCACGATCCCATCGCGCTGGCGCAGCAAGGACGGAGAAGATTTTATTCTCCTGCCCGATCCTTCACTCCAATTCCTTCTCGTTATGTCGGAGGAGGAGTTCGCGCGTATGAGTGCCCAGGCGCACTCGGACGCCACCGTTCCTCAGCGCGATCGCCGCGTCTTCTCCCGCCAGCTTCATGCGCGCGCCCAGCACGCTTCCTCGGATAAACAGGGCCGTCTCGTCCTGCCGATCGAGACCTGCCAGGAGTTGGAACTAAAAGGCGAAGTGGCACTCATCGGGGGGGCCGGCCGTTTCGAAATTTGGAATCTGCAGAAATGGAAACGCTCCCAGGAGGAGGAAACGCCGACTTACCAGCACGTCGCAGAGATGATCGGCCTTTAGGCGATTCTGATGATGAACGCGTTGTTAAGGGAGCGCCCCGTCTGGTTCGCGACCGGCCCGCTCATCACCGAAGACGAGGCGCAGGAAATGGAGGAGACAACTTATCATCGCCCGGTGCTTGAAACCGAGGTCGTGGAGCTTCTCGCGCCGCGCGCCGGCTCCCTCGTGCTGGATGGAACCTGTGGAGGAGGGGGCCATACAGAAGCGATTCTGCAAACGGGGGCTGACGTCCTTGCCTTCGATCAGGACCCGGATGCAATCGCTTATGCGACGGAGCGTCTGGCGCGTTTCCACGGTCGCATGACGCTGCGTCAGGAAAATTTCCGGGATGCGGCCCGCGTGCTGGACGAGCTTGGCATCATCGGCATCGGTGGAGCGCTTTTGGATCTGGGCGTTTCCTCTCGTCAACTCGAAAACGGCGAGCGCGGATTTAGCGTAATGCGAAATGGTCCGCTTGATATGCGAATGGACCAACGCCGTGAGCTGACGGCTGCGGACGTGGTCAACGGCTACGGCGAGGAGGAACTGACCCAGCTCTTCCGCGATTTAGGCGAGGAACCCGCCGCGCGTCGCATCGCGAGCCAGCTCGTCAAACAGCGCAAGACGACGCCGTTCCGGGAAACCATGCAGCTCGCGAAAGCGATCGAAAAGATCGTGTGGCGTCATGGCCGGAAACATCCTGCCACGCAGGTCTTTCAGGCCTTGCGCATGGAGGTGAACGATGAACTCGGCGCGCTTGCTGATGGCCTCAGCGCGCTTATCGGGCGGCTGGAATCGGGGTCTCGCATCGCGGTCATCACCTTCCATTCGCTGGAAGATCGCATCGTGAAAAACGTCTTCCGCGATCGCAGCCACCAGTTCCTCGATCGCCCGGAGTGGCCCGAGCCGCGGCCGAATCCTGATTACAAGCTCAAGCTCATAACCTCAAAACCAGTTGAGCCGGGTGAGAACGAACAACGCGCCAATCCACGATCGCGCAGCGCGAAGCTGCGCGTAGCCGAAAAACTCTAATGCGTCGCTCACGCCGAAAGCAGTTCAACACCATCAATGCTCCTTCGCTCGCGCGCTGGCTCGTCCTCACGGCCTTCGTCGCGCTCACCGGGCTTATCTACGTTTACTTGAACGTGCAGCTGTACACACTCGGCGATCGCAAAAAGGCGCTGGAGAACGAGCTCGCCAGCGTGCGTTCGCAAAACGACGTCGCCAATGTTCAGATCGCCGCGCTCACTTCACGCTCAGCCCTGCAGCGGCGCCTGAAAGAAGGCTACCTCAAGATGATCCCGATCGCCGAGCCGAGCATCGTGCGGATTAGCACGCCCGCAGGTGCTCAAGGTGAAGACGCCATTCAGCCAGTCGTCAACCAGCGGCCCGCAAGATGAAGTGGAATTGCCGGACACGTTGCGCGCTGGTCTGCTTCGCTTTCGCGGGGTTGTTCAGTCTGTTCTCGTTTCGGCTCGTCTACCTGCAGATGATCATGCACGACGAATACGCCGGGCTCGCTGCTGAGAAGCACGTCTACCGACAGACCATCTACGCCGAACGCGGCGCCATTCTGGACGCCAATGGCGAAGTGCTCGCCGACAACATACCGGGAGAAACCGTGGTGGCAGATGCCACGCACGTAAACGATGCAGCCGCGTTGACGCAGCTGCTGGCAGAGACGTTGGAAATCCCAGCGAATGAATTGTCGGAAAAGCTAAGCGGCGCTCGCCGCTACGTCGTGCTGAAGCGCGAGGTGCCGGTAGCGGTCACGGCCGCGCTCCGGAAGAGACTAGTCGCGGAAAAGCTGCGTGGCGTGTACTTCGAGCGCGGCTCGACCCGCGTTTATCCGAATGGGTCAATGCTGTGCCACGTCATCGGCTTCACAGATTTCGAGCATCGCGGCATTCAGGGCGTCGAGTCTTCCATGGAGGATTACCTGCATGGCGAAGATGGCTACCGCTTCATCGAGCATAACCGCGCCGGCCAGGAGATCGTTCTCTACCGCGGACAGGAACGGGCGCCGCGCGACGGGCATCGCGTTCACCTGACGATCGACCTGAACCTGCAGAATATTGTCGAGAACGAGATCGACGCCGCGGTGCGCGAGTACCGGCCGGAGAAAGCCACCATCATCCTGATGCGCCCCGATACCGGGGAGATCCTGGCGATGGCCAATCGCCCGCATTACGACATCAATCAGCGCGCCGACGCCAAGGCTGAACAAATGAAGAACCGCGCCATCATCGACATGATGGAGCCGGGTTCCACGTTCAAGATCGTGACGGCAGCGGCGGCTTTGAACGAACGCAAAGTCTCATTGGATTCGACCATCTTCTGCGAGAACGGTCTTTGGAATTTAGGCGGTCGTGCTTTGCATGATCACCACGGCTACGGCGAGATGACCGTGCAGGATGTGCTGGTTAAATCCAGTAACATCGGCGCGGCGAAACTCGCGCTCTCGGTGGGCGAACAGAAGTTTTACGAATACATCCGCCGCTTCGGTTTCGGCGAACGAACCGGCATCGAATTGCCGGGTGAGATTCCGGGAGTGATTCGCCCTCCGCAATCCTGGAGCAAAATCTCCATCACCCGAATCCCAATGGGTCACGAAGTGGGCGTCACGCCGTTGCAGATGACGGTGGCAATGGCGGCGATTGCGAATGGAGGCAAGCTCGTTACTCCGCGTATCGTGAAGTCGATTACGAAAGCGAACGGTGAGATGGTAAGCGCGTTTACGCCGACCGTGCTGCGTCAGGTCGTTACGCCGCTGACCGCGCAGCAGATCGGAACGGCGTTGCGTGGGGTAGTGAGTGAACGCGGCACGGCGGCCGGCGCGGCCGTTGCCGGGTTCACGATCTGCGGCAAGACGGGGACGGCGCAGAAGGTCGATCCAAAGGGCGGATATGAACACGGCAAGTATGTCGTCTCTTTCTCTGGCTATATGCCTGCCGACCGGCCGCAGTTCGTTGCGCTCGTGGTCCTGGACGACGCGAAGACCAAAAACGAATTAAACTACGGCGGCACTATCGCCGCCCCCATCTTCTCCCGCATCGCGGAGAAGGCTGCCCGCTATCTCGATCTTGAGCCGCATGAGGAACTCAGCAAACCCGGCACCGCGGGGCAAATCGCCTTAACCAACGCTCCCCGCCGTTGACCGCTTCGCCCGTTTGGCTTCACCTCATGCTGCTCAAAAATCTCCTGCCAGCCATCGAGGCGGGATCGGTTGTGGGCACCCTAGATCGCCCGGTCGACGGCCTCGCCTACGATTCACGCCGCGTGCAAAAGAATGGCGTCTTCGTCGCCTTGCGCGGCGAAAAGAGCGACGGCCATCAATTCATCGATCAAGCGATCGAGAAGGGAGCGTCGGTCATCGTCGCGGAAACCTGCGTGCAACAGCCCCGTGCCACCTGCGTGCAAGTCGGGAACACGCGGACGGCGTTAGCTGATCTCGCCGCCGCTTTTTACGATCGTCCGGTCCGCCGGCTCAAGATGGCGGGAGTCACGGGAACAAACGGTAAGACGACGACGGCCTTTCTGCTTAAACATATTTGCGAGAAAGCCGGGCTGCGCTGCGGCCTGCTTGGGACAGTGAGGTATGAGATCGCGGAACGCGTTCTTCCTGCGATCCGTACTACGCCCGAGTCCCTCGAACTGCAGGAGTTGCTCGCGCAAATGGTAAACGCCGGGTGCAAGGCTGCGGTTATGGAGGTCTCGTCGCACGCCATCGCGCAGGAGCGAACCCGTGGGTTGGAATGGGATGTCGCCATTTTCACGAACCTGACGCAGGACCATCTCGATTTTCACGGCACGATGGAAAGCTACTTTGAGGCAAAACTGAAACTGTTCAGCGGCCTCGCGAGCCAGCAGGTGAAGAAAAAGTCCACGGCCGTGGTGAACATTGACGACCGCTACGGCGAACGAATCATCGATCATCTCGGGAAAGACTTCCCCGTTGTTACTTACGGGATGAGTGCGCGTGCGGATTTTCGCGCCTCCGGTTACCGCCCGGAGTTCGCCGGCACGTCCTATCAGCTCGATGCCCGCGGCAAAAGCTACCTGGTCCGCGTCCCGTTGATTGGCCGCTTCAATGTCGCGAACTCGCTTGCCGCCCTGGCGGCGGCGAGCAGCCTTGGACTAGGTGTGCGGGAGGCGATCCTGAACCTGGCGAAATCACCGCAAGTCCCCGGGCGCGTGGAAGCGGTTCCGGCCAGGCGGCAATTCCAGGTCTTTGTCGATTATGCGCACACGCCCGATGCGTTGCTGAACGTGCTCAAGACGCTGCGCGAATTGTCGCCGCGCAAATTGATCGTGGTTTTCGGGTGCGGCGGTGATCGCGATCGGCAGAAGCGGGCACTGATGGCCGCTGCCGCCGAGCAAAATGCCGATTTCAGCATCATTACCTCTGACAATCCGCGAAAAGAAGACCCGGACGCCATCATTGCGGAAGTCGAAAAAGGTTTCCGCTCCGAGCGCTACGAGAAGATCGCCGATCGCGCGGGCGCGATTGCGCGCGCCATCGCGCTTGCGCAGCCGCGCGATATCGTCCTCATCGCCGGCAAAGGCCACGAGACTTACCAGGAATTCGCGGACAGCACAATTCCGTTCGACGACCTCCAGGTTGCCCGGCGCGCCCTGGAAAATCAGCCAGTCGAGTTCCAATGAAGCGGCAACGAAACCGGGGAGCGCACGCTTGTAGCGTGCTGGTTTCGGCATCCTGCCGAAACGACCTTTCGTCGGCAGAGCACCTCAAAATGCTTCCCTTCGCGCAGGAAAGTTCGTCGTCGCAGAATGCGACGACCAGCACGCTACAAGCGTGCGCTCCCCAGCAGTTTCTCGGAGCCCCATAAACAGATGGACGCTCTTTCTCTTTCGGTCATCGCAGAGTTCGCGCACGGCGTCATTGCATCGGGCGATGCGACCACAACCATCTCTCGCATCAGCACTGACTCGCGCACGATTTTGCCGGGCGACCTCTTCCTTCCGATCCGTGGCGATAATTTCGATGGTCACCGCTTTGTTGCTCAAACAGCGGAACGCCGTGCGGCCGGCGCTCTGGTCGAGCAAAGCTGGAGCGGTCACGTGCTGGAGAGTTTCGCCATCATCCGCGTTCCCGACACCCTCCTCGCCTACCAGCAGATTGCTGCCGGTTATCGGCGATCGCTTGGCCTGAAGGTCATCGCAATTACCGGCAGCAACGGCAAAACGAGCACGAAGGATTTTGTCGCCGCCGTGCTTGCCCACCGTTTCCGCGTCACCAGGACGGAGGGCAATTTCAACAATCACGTTGGTCTGCCGCGCACCATCCTCGAAGCGAGCGCGGACGATGAGATTGCCGTCTGGGAGCTAGGCATGAACCATCCCGGCGAGATTGCACTGCTCGCCCGAATCGCCGCCCCTGATATTGCGATCATCACAAACATCGGCATCGCGCATCTCGAGTTTATGGGGTCGCGTGAAGCGATCGCTCTCGAGAAAGGCTCCCTCGCCGAAGCCGTCGGGAGCGGAGGCACGGTAATTTTGAATGCGGACGATCCATTCAGCGAAACGATCGCGCGCCGTACGTCCGCCAAGATAATTCTCGCTGGAATCAAAAGCGGTTCCGTCCGCGCGGAGGACATTCGCCAAAGCGCGGAAGGCTCCGAATTCACCATTCTTGAAGGAGCGCACCGCTGCCGGGCGCAGCTTCCGGTGCCCGGGTTGCACATGGTTCAAAATGCCATGCTCGCCATTGCCGCGGGCCGGGCTTTAGGCCTTTCCCTGGAAGATTGCGCGGCCGGCCTGGCCTCGACGCCGTTGACGAAAGCGCGCCTGCAATTACGCGCCATCCGCGGAGTGCAATTTCTCGATGATAGTTACAACGCCAATCCCGAGTCGATGAAGGCCGCGCTCCGGACGCTCGTCGAACTTGAAGCGGAGGGACAGCGCTTAGCTGTCCTGGGCCACATGGGTGAACTCGGCGCCGAATCGGCGCGAGGCCACGCGGAAGTCGGTGAAACTGCCGCAAGCCTGCGGCTCGATCACCTCATTACGATTGGCGAGATAGGAGCGCGCATCGGTGAAGCCGCGCGGGCCGCTGGTCTCGAGCGAACGACAAATGTCGCCAGCGCATTGGAAGCCGCGGAGCTACTCACTGAAATCACCTCGCCCGGTGATCTCGTTCTTGTGAAAGGCAGCCGCTCCGCGCGCACCGAATTGGTCCTGGAAGAATTCGAAAGCCGGGCACCGGCGGGGGCGGCATTATGATGTACTACCTGCATCTGTTCGACGACCGCTTCGGCGGGATGAACGTGTTTACCTATGTCACGTTCCGCGCCGTCGCCGCGGCCATCACGGCCTTCACCATCTCGTTGATTTGCGGGAACTTCATCATTCGCAAGTTGATCTCGCTGAAAGTCGGTCAGCCCATCCGCACCGCGGCGGAAGTCCATCGTCTGGCCGAGCTGCACGGCGGCAAAAAGGGCGTCCCGACTATGGGCGGCGTGCTCATCATCGCCGCTGTCCTCGTCGCCAGTGTTCTCTGGGCGAGGCCAGACAATCGCTTTGTTTGGCTCGGACTCTTTGCCATGAGCATTCTCGGGGCACTCGGTTTCGCCGATGACTACCTCAAGGTCACGAAGAAGAAATCAGATGGCGTCAGCGGCCGCGTGAAGCTCACGATTCAACTGGCAGTGGCGGCGGTCGTCACGGTCGTCTTCCTCACGCATCCCGCCTTGCAGGTGCAGGCGCGATCACTTTACGTCCCGTTCTTTAAAGCGCCCCTTATCGCGAACATGGGGCTCTTCACTTTCGTCTTTTTCGCCATTGTCATCGCGGGGGCATCCAACGCGGTCAACCTGACCGATGGCCTCGACGGCCTTGCGACGGGTTGCACGATCACGGTCGCGTTCGCCTACGCTCTGCTGACCTATGCGGCGGGCAATTTCCGGATCGCCGAATATCTCCAGGTTCCCTTTTACCAATTCGCCGGGGAGCTGACGGTCGTCTGTTCCGCGCTCGTCGGAGCAGGCCTGGGCTTCCTCTGGTTCAATTGCTATCCCGCGAAAGTTTTCATGGGCGACACCGGTTCGCTCGCTATCGGCGGCCTGATTGGCGTCGTCGCGATTTGTTGCAAACAGGAACTGCTTCTCATGGTTGTCGGGGGGGTTTTCGTGATCGAAGCGGCTTCCGTCATTCTCCAGGTCATGAGCTTCAAGATGACCGGCAAACGCATCTTTGCGATGTCACCGATCCATCACCATTTCGAATTGAGCGGATGGAAAGAGAACACCGTCATCGTGCGTTTTTGGATTCTCTCCGCGGTCTTTGCCCTCCTCGGCCTCGCCACCCTCAAGCTCAGGTAAACAGCGTGCGCTATACCGATCGAAAAGTGGCAGTGCTGGGAGCGGGGCTGAGCGGCACGGCCGCCGCGCACCTCCTCAAGGACGAAGGGGCGCTGGTGACCGTCCTCGATAGCGCGGAAGAAAAAACCATCCTCAGGACCACGCTGGAGGGGATGCGCGCGAAGGGCATCGAAGCGATCTGCGGACCCGGCGCGGAGCGCGATGCAGGGCACTACGAAATGGTCGTGCTGAGTCCGGGGATCGATCCCGCCTCAACCCTCGCGCGCAACTTCTCTTCGCGCGGGATCGAGATGCTGGGGGAACTGGAACTCGGCTGGCGTTCCTGCGGATTACCGGTGGTGGCGATCACGGGCACGAACGGGAAGACGACCACAACCGAGTTGCTGGCACAGATGTTGAACGCCTGCGGACAAAAGACGATCGCCTGCGGTAACATCGGCAAGCCCCTCTCGGAAGTCGCACGCGAAGGGCGTGATCTGGATGTGCTGACAGTCGAAGTCAGCTCTTTCCAACTCGAAACCATCACCACCTTCCAGCCTTCCATCAGCGTCTGGCTAAACTTTGCGCCCGATCATCTCGATCGCTACCGCTCGTTAGGCGAATACCGGGCGGCCAAACTGCGGATCTTCGACTTTCAGACCGCGGAGGATGTCGCGGTGCTAAACGCGGCCGAGAGCCTGCCGCCGCTGAAGGCGCGCATCGTCACGTTCAGCGCCTACGAAGACCAGGCCGATTTTCGGCTCGCGGAAGGCGCGATCGTTTACAAAGGAATTCCCGTCCTACGCCTTGCCGAGACGAAGCTGCGCGGGTCGCACAACATCGAGAATTTGATGGCCACGCTCGCAGTCGGCCTCGCGCGCGGCCTTTCCTTTGAGCAGATGGTGCCGCCGCTCTGCGCCTACCAGCCCCGGCCGCACCGGCTTGAATTCGTGCGCGAACTTGAGGGCGTGGTTTACATCAATGATTCCAAGGCGACGAATCTCCACGCGGTCGAGAAAGCACTTCTGGCCCAGAGCAAGCCGATTGTGCTTATTGCCGGCGGGAAAGACAAAGGGTTCGCCTACGATGCGCTTCGTTCCCTGGTCGGAGAGAAAGTCCGCGCCACCATCCTGATCGGCGAAATGGCGGACCGAATCTCCCATGATTGGGAGGGCGCGGTGCCTTGTCAGGTCGCGCATTCCATTGCGAATGCGGTAGAACGCGCGCACACCGTGGCGCGGCCGGGCGAAGTCGTCCTTTTCTCTCCCGGCACTTCCTCCTTCGACATGTTCAAGAGCTACGCCGATCGCGGCGATCAATTCCGTGCCCTCGTGCACGCCCTGTAAAAATAATCCTGATGAAAATACCCCAGTTGCTCATTCGCAAGAAGAAGCTCCGCGCCAGCACGGCGCGCCGGTCGATGGCTGCGTCCGATGAGATGGACTACGAGGAAATGTCCGAGCCGAACATGAAGCTGTCGCGTGCGCTCTTGATCGTGCTCGTGCTGCATGTCGTGGCCGTGGCGGGCATCATCGCGTTCAACACAATCAAGAGCCGCCAGGGCGCCTTTCCGCCGCCAAAAGTTTCCACGTCGCCGGTTGCGGTGGAGGCCGCGCCCGTTGCGCAAGCGAAGACGGAGACACCAGCGAGTCTTGCGAACAGCCTAACGAGTGAGACGAAACCGGAGGCAAGCAAGGTCCCCAGGGCGCTGCCCGTTGGTTCGGAAGCGGGAAACTTCTACGTGGTGGCGAAGGGCGATAATCCAGTGAAGATCGCGAAGAAGCTGAAAGTCACGGAAAGCGAGCTGCTCGCCGTGAATCATATCGACGACCCGCGCAAGCTACAGATCGGGCAGAGGCTGATCGTCCCGGCTTCGAAGAAGCCGAAGACCAAAGCAGGGAATTGATCTAGCCACGGACCAACACGGATGAAACACGGATTCGGAAAGGGTAGGGACGGCGCGGCACGTTGTTCGAAATGTGTGGATGAACATGAATGCATTTTTCTCCGATACGTGTCCTCCGCCCCCGTCTTCAGCCGTGTTTCATGTGTGTTCATCCGTGGCCTCCACTGACCAGCCATGCACCGCAACAGCGCCTACATCCTCTTCCTGGCCGTGCTGGGGATGCTCGTGATTGGGATCGTCATGCTCTTCAGCACGAGCGCCTTCGCGAAGGACAGCCACAATGACGTCTACTTCTTCGTGAAGCGTCAATCGGTCTGGCTTTGTTTTGGGCTCGTCGTTTGCGCGGTCGCGGCGACGACCGATTACCATTTTTGGGGACGGACGTGGTGGATCTGGTTCGGTCTGGCGGTGGTCGCGCTCGCTCTCTGCTTCCTGCCGCCCATCGGCATGCGGATCAATGGCTCACGGCGTTGGATCGGGCTCGGCGGAATGAATTTCCAACCGTCCGAACTGGCCAAGATCGCCGCGGTCTTTTTCCTCGCCTACTGGTTCGCTAGAAATGAGAAGAACAGCGGCCGTTTTCTGCAAGGTTTCATCATCCCGTTGAGCGTGATTAGCATTCTGCTTGCGCTCATTGTCACGGAAGTAGACCTCGGCACGACGGCGCTGATCGGCGCGACCGCTTTTGTCATGATGTTCGTGGCGGGAACAAGCCCCATCATTCTCGGTTTTCTGTCGATGGCAGGCGTCGGGGGAATCTTGTTTGTCGCCATGACAATGCGAGAGCGCATGGGGCGGCTGACTGCGTTCATGCATCCCGAAATGTACAAAGAAGGTGCCGGGCTTCAGCAATGGCAGGCGCTCATCGCCTGGGGCAGCGGGGGAATCGAGGGCGTGGGCCTCGGCGAGGGTCGGCAGAAGATGGCTTATCTGCCTTACGCGCACACCGACTTCATCTTCCCGATGATCGGCGAAGAACTTGGTCTGCGCATCAGTCTGCTCGTGGTCTTCCTCTTCGTGGTTATCATCATTTGCGGAACGATGATCGCGCTGCACGCGAAGGATCGTTTCGGTTTACTCCTGGGCTCGGGAGTGATTTCGCTCCTCGGCCTGCAAGCGGCGGTCAACATCGGCGTGACCACTTCGCTTCTGCCGAACAAAGGCCTGCCGCTGCCTTTTATCAGTTACGGAGGGTCCAACCTGGCGGCCTGCCTTTTCGGCATCGGAGTCTTAATCAGTATCTACCGGCGAGGCGTGCTCGAGCCGGTAAACACGAAACGCTCGACCATGCAGGCGCGATCCACGCCCAGAATCTAGATGAACGCTGTCATTGCATGCGGCGGAACGGGCGGCCATCTCTTCCCCGGTCTCGCGGTCGCTGAAGTCATGCGCGCACGCGGCCACGAAGTCATGCTTTTCGTTTCCGAAAAGGAGATCGATAGCGTCGCGCTTTCCAGTCATCCTGACTTCCGGTTCGAAAAGCTGCCGACCATCGGCCTGCCCTCGCCCTTCTCACCGGCCATCGTGCGTTTCATGCAGCGCTTCAACGAAAGCCTCACGCGCTGCCGGCAGATCTATCGCAAGTTCAACCCGCACGTTGTCCTCGGGATGGGGGGATTTACTTCGACCGCGCCGATTCTGGCGGGGCGGATGCGGCGGATTCCAACCTTCATCCATGAATCGAATGCCTTTCCAGGAAAAGCCAATCGTCTGACAGCGCGGATGGTGCGCGCCGTCTTGCTCGGATTTAAAGAAGCCGCCCAGTTTTTCCCGAAGGTCCGGACCGAAGTCACTGGCACACCCATCAGGGCGGAGCTTCAGCGCATGGATCGGGCCGCGGCGCGGCGGAAGCTCGGTCTGCGCGAGGATCTGCTTACGCTTCTGGTTATGGGCGGAAGTCAGGGTGCGAGCGGAATCAATCAATCGATCATCAAGTCACTGCCGTCGCTGCAAGGTGAGGCCTTCCAGGTCATTCATCTTTCCGGCGCACGCGATGAACGGCTCGCAGCCGACAACTATCAGCGAGAAAACATCCCGGCTTACGTCGCCGCGTTTCATCATGCGATGGAGGAAGTCTACAGCGCGGCCGATCTGGCAATCGCTCGTTCGGGCGCGGCTAGTCTCTCCGAGCTGGCCGCCTTCTCGTTGCCTTCGCTCCTGATCCCATTCCCCTACGCGGCGGACGACCATCAGACATGTAACGCAGAGATCTTCGCCCGCGCAGAAGCCGCTATCTTGTTACGCGAAGCAGAACTTTCGGGTGACCTGCTGGCGCGCAAGATTCGCGAGCTAATCGGCGACCCCGCGCGTTTGCAACGCATGGCAGAAAACTGCGCACAGCTCGCGCCGAAAAACGCGGCCAACCTTGTCGTCGACACGATGGAGAAGTATACGCAAACGACATGATGCTCGCGCCGGAAGCCGACCTGGAAAAACAGCTTACGCAGGAGCGGCATCGCATTCATCTGATCGGCGTGGCCGGCAGCGGAATGAGCGGCATCGCGGCTTTGCTCCTCGAACTGGGGCATCAGGTCAGCGGGTCGGATCGCGCGGGCTCGCTCGAGACAGCGCGGCTGCAGCGCCTCGGCCTGCGTTTTCACATGCAGCATGCGGCAGAGGATGCATCTGATGCAGAGTTCGTTGTCTATTCTTCGGCGATTAAGGACGACAACCCCATCCTGGCCCACGCCCGCGCGACGGGAAAGCCCACCCTGCGCCGGGCGGAAGCGCTTGCCGCGATCATGTTGGGGAAGCAAGGGATCGTCATCGCCGGCATGCACGGAAAGACGACGACCTCGGCCATGGCGGCGCATGTCTTCCGCGAAGGTGGTTTGCAGCCCTCGCACTATGTCGGCGCCGAGATTCCGATCTTGGGCTCGAACGCGCATTGGAATCCGCGCGGCCGACATTTCATCGCGGAAGGTGACGAGAGCGACGGCACGCTCCGATTTTTTCATCCGGAACACACGCTCATCCTGAATATAGAAGAGGAGCACCTCGACTTTTACGCAGACCTTGCCGCGATCGAGGCCGTCTATTCGCAGCTCCTGGATCAAACCGCCGGCAGCGTCTTCTACTGCGCGGACGATGCGAACGCGACACGGATTTGTGCCCATCGGTCGAGCCCAATTTCCTACGGGTTCTCCCCCATGGCCGACTATCGCGGAGCCGACATTGAGCTGCGCGATTTCGCCTCCGTTTTCTGTGTTTATCGCCATGGGGAACAACTCGGCGAAGCGGTCCTGAACGTGCCGGGCCGGCACAACGTCAGCAACGCTCTTGGCGTGATCGCGCTCGCGACTGAAATCGGAATTCCATTCGCGAAGGTTGCGGCGTCGCTCTGTCACTTCCAACACGCGCGCCGGCGTTTCGAAATCAAGTATGCCAGCGAGCGCTACCTGCTGGTGGATGATTACGCCCATCATCCGACTGAGATCCGAGCCACGATCGCGACCGCAAAATCAACCGGGCGCAATCGCGTTCTGACAATGTTTCAACCGCATCGCTATTCACGCACAAAAGCATTGCGAAAGGAGTTTGGCGCGGCCTTCGACGATTCGGACCGGGTCTTCGTCGGCGACGTTTATCCGGCGAGCGAGCGGCCGATTCCCGGGATCAGCGGACAGACGATCGTGGATGAGTTGAGCGCGCACGGCCATCGCGGTGCGACCTATCAGCCGCAGCTCAACCGGCTGCACCGCGAGGTTGGGAACATCATCGCGGACGGAGATCTTGTCCTGAGCCTGGGCGCAGGAAATATTCACGAGCAACTTTCGTTGCTTGCTGCCGATCTGGTCATCGTGGAGCGGCTGCAGGAAATCGTTGGTCCAGATGGCGTGGTGCGTCTCTACGAGCCGCTGGCGAAGCACACTACTCTGCGCGTTGGCGGACCGGCGCAATTCTGGGTTGAGCCGCGTGAGGAGCAGGCCTTTGCCGGAATCATTCGTTTCTGTCGCCGCGAGAATCTCCCGCTGTTTGTGATTGGCCGTGGCTCGAATCTGCTGGTGCGGGATGGGGGGATCAGGGGCGTGGTGGTACATCCTTCCGGAGGCGATTTCGACAAAGTCGAAGTCGCAGGAGTTGAGATTACCGCGGGCGCCGGTGTGAAACTGAAAGAGATCGCCTACGCAGGGAAGCGTGAGGGCATCGGCGGCTTTGAATGGATGGAAGGAATTCCGGGCGCGGTGGGCGGCGGGTTGCGGATGAACGCCGGCGCGATGGGCGTGCAGACCTTTGAGAACGTCGTCTCGGTCCGATACCTTGATCCCGAGGGGAACGCGCACGCAAAAAGTCCGGGCGACTTGGAAGTGCACTACCGGCACGTGCCGACATTAGTGCGCAATTTCGCTGTCGCTGCTGTCTTCCGTGGGCACCGCGCGCGGCCGGAAGAGATCGCAGCACGAATGGAGGAATCGCAAAAAAAGAGGCGGGCGAGCCAACCGGCCGCGTCCAGTGCGGGATGTATCTTCAAGAACCCGGACGCGTGCCCCGCGGGGAGACTAGTCGACCAATTGGGCCTGAAGAATGCAGCAGTTGGGAAAGCGCGCGTCTCTGAGGTGCACGGGAATTTTATCGTAAACGATGGCGGCGCGACCGCGGTGGAGATGCTGGAGTTGATCGACAAGATCAAGGATGCCGCACGCGCGAAACGCGGCATCAAATTGGAAACCGAAGTGCAAATCGTGGGGGAGATAACGTGAGTTACAGCCAACGATCATTCCGAGCGGAGCGCGCTCGGTGGGTAGAGTTATGAATCTCGAAGGCAAACATATCGCGGTGTTGAAGGGCGGCTCCGGCTCGGAGCGCGACGTTTCACTTGCGACCGGCGCCGGGGTCGAGAACGCCTTGCGCTCGTTAGGCGCGGAGGTGACTGGAGTCGACGTCCGCGGGCCTGACTTCGAGCTACCGGCCGGCACAGAGATCGCCTTCCTCGCGATTCACGGCACTTTCGGAGAAGACGGCCAGGTGCAGGAGATCCTGGAAGAGCGCGGTGTCGCTTACACCGGTGATGGAGTGGCGGAGAGCCGCATTGCTTTCGATAAGATCGAGTCAAAAAAGAAGTTCGACGAACACTTCGTCACGACGCCCGAATGGGAAATCATTTCCGCGGGGCACCGGCCTTCCATGTCGTTGCCCTTTGTCATCAAGGCGCCGCGGGAGGGCTCGACCGTGGGAGTCTACATCGTAAAGGACGAAGCAGAACTGGAGCGGGCGTTGACGGACGGTTCCCGTTACGACGAACGATTGCTGGTCGAAAAATTTATCCCGGCGCGTGAACTCACGATCGGCGTTCTCGGGGAGCACGTCCTGCCCATTCTCGAGATCATCCCGAAAGGCGGTTTCTACGATTTTGCGAACAAGTATCCGTTTCTTAATCCGAGCGCAGGCGGCGCTGCGCAGCATATCTGTCCGGCACCCATTCCGCAGAAACAGACGCGCGAAATCCAGGACCTCGCGCTGCGCGCCTATCGTTCGCTGGGTCTGAAAGTCTACGCCCGGGTCGACATCCTGCTCCCGGAAGCGGGTGCTTCGACCGTGCTTGAAATCAACACTATCCCAGGGATGACGGAAGCGAGTCTGCTGCCTGAGGCGGCGGCGGCGGCCGGAATCAGCTATCCACAATTGTGCGCCCGCATCATCGAGCTTTCCGCGGCTGCGAGAAGGAGCCGGTGCGGATGAGTCGCGTGATCGTGAAGGAGCGGCCACGCGCTCGGAATCAGCGGGTCTCGAACACGCGCCAGCGCCGCCAGCAGCATTTGCTGGATGTGAAAGTGCGGTCGCAAACGGCGACGCAGCATCGCAACAAACGCATTGTGGTCGTGACCTCGAAAGTCCTGCTCAGCATCCTGGTGCTGGGGGGAATTGTTTACGGCGTGCGCTTCGGAGCGAAACGGCTCTTTTTTGAAAACCCCGATTACCGTCTGAGTAAGATCGAGGTGCGGACCGACGGCTCCTTGCAGCGTGAGCAAGTGCTACAAGCCGCGGAGCTGCGGGAAGGGGCAAACATCTTCAGCGTGGATCTCGCGCGCGTGCATCAGCAGTTGCAGCAGTTGCCGCAGGTCGACGAAGTCCAGGTGGTGCGGAACATGCCGGGGGCGATCGACATTCGAATCACCGAACGCAAGCCGGTGGCGTGGATTACGACCGAGAAGGAGATGAGCGATCCGTTTGCGTCCGAAGCTGCGTTTCTGGTCGATGCGCGTGGTGTGCTCATGAAAGAAAAGAAATTGCTCCCCGAATATCTCGGCCTCCCGGTCATCGCCGGCTGTGCGAACGAATCGCTCACGGCCGGCAAGGTCGTTGATTCTTTTGAGGCGAAGGCCGAGCTCGAGTTGCTGCGACTGAGCACGCGCAGCTTTATGCAGACGCGGTTCCAGGTGCGCGAGATCGATGTCTCAAAAGGTTATTGCCTGCTCGTGACGGATAAGAATCACACCCGTGTCACCTTCGGCTTCGACAATCTGGATGCTCAGTTGCAGCGCCTCGAGCAATTCCTGGTCTACTCGGACGACTCAAAGCGTGAGCTCGAAACTGTGAACCTTCTCGTGCAGCGGAACATTCCCGTGACCTTCGCAAAGTCGGCCGCGGAGATCATTAACGAGACGATCGATCCGGAAGGGGAAGAGCCGAAGATTTTGAAAGCGACGCCAGTGCATCCGGGAATGAAACCAGAGCCCGCACCGGCCTTGCCCAAAGGAAGATCAACCGCATCGGCGCCGAAGATTCGCAAGGCGATGCCGGTGGAACGGGGAAGGAAGAACTAGGACATGGCGAGCAGTGATTTAATGGTGGGTTTGGAGATCGGAACCTCCAAGATTTGTGTTGTGGTGGGCGAGGGGAGGCCGGACGGAACGATCAAGATCCTGGGGGTCGGGCAGGCCCCGTCGCGGGGCGTTCGGAAAGGCGAAATCGTCGATTTCGAGACGGCGATGAAGTGCGTGCACGAAGCCGTGGTCGATGCGGAAACAAAAAGCGATGTGATGATTCGCAGCGTTTACGTCGGTGTGGCTGGCGCGCACATCCAGAGCTTCAATAACCGCGGCTCCGTCTCGCTACCGGAAGACCGCGATGAAATCGACGAGCAGGACATTGAAGACGTTAAGACCAACGCGCGCGAGGTCAGCATCCCGTCGCAAAACGCGTTTCTGCATTCGATCATCCAGCATTATCACGTCGATGGGCAGGACGGTGTCTTGAACCCGGTCGGGATGTTGGGCGAACGGCTCGAAGCGGACTTTCACATCATCCACGGGGTGCGGACGCGCATTCAAAATACGATTCGGTGCGTGAAGGAATTGCCGCTCGATGTCGAAGACGTCGTCTTTACTGCGCTGGCCGCCGCGCAGGTCGTGCTCACGCCGCACCAGAAAAGTCTGGGCGCGCTCGTGATCGATATTGGAGGTGGGACGACCGATTACATTTTGTATGTAGATGGGGCGGTGAAACAGAGCGGCGTCCTTGGCGTCGGGGGCGATCACATCACAAACGACATCTCGATGGGTTTGCGGATTCCGATGACGCGAGCCGAGAAACTTAAGGTCGAAGAAGGCGCGGTCACACTCGGGAATTGTCTGCCGGGTGAGACGGTGCAGTTGAAGGACGATTCCGGTTTTGCCGGGAAGGAAATAGAACGCGAGACGCTTAATACCATCATCCACCTCCGGCTGCGGGAGACGTTCGAACTCTTGAAGCGAAAGCTCGAGGAAGAGCCCTTCATCAACTACATCGGGGAGGGGATTTTTATCACGGGCGGCTGCAGCCACCTCAAAGGCATCGACCATCTGGCCGAGGAAGTCTTCGAGCTGCCCGCGCGGGTGGCACATGCCCAGACCATGTCCGGTCTAACGAGCGCGTTTGAGAATCCGCAATTCTCCGCCGCAATCGGACTAATCAAATATGCGCAGGCAGTGCAGGTGGATCGACGGCCCACTGGTGGCATCCGCCGCATCTTCGGCAAGATCTTCAGCGGAATGCGATGAAGGAGTAAAAGTTATGATCCAACTAAGCCGCAACTACAGTCTACCGGAACGCGAGGAAGAGATCATCCCGATCAAAGTCATCGGAATTGGGGGCGCTGGCTCCAACGCGCTAGATCGGATGGTGCTCGACGGGCTCGACAAAGGAGACTTGATCGCAGCCAACACGGATGTGCAATCGCTCGCCAGTTCCGTGGCGGCGAGCAAGGTGCAACTTGGCCGCGGCGTGACGCGCGGCCTAGGGACGGGTGGCGATCCGCAGCTCGGCTTAGACGCTGCGACTGAAGCAGGTGATGAATTGCGAACTGCGTGTGGCGAAGCGCGTCTGATTTTTCTCTGCACCGGGCTCGGCGGCGGGACCGGGTCCGGCGCAGCGCCGGTCGTGGCGGAGCTGGCCCGTGAGACAGGCGCGCTCGTGATTACTTTTGCCACGATGCCCTTTGCCTTTGAAGGAAAACGGCGCGCCGCCCAGGCGCAGGAAGCGCTTCTTGAGTTGCAGAAAATTTCGAGCGCGGTGATCTGCTTCGAGAACGATCTGATGGGCGACATCGTCGCGCCGAAAGCCGGAATTCATCAGGCCTTCGCGGCCGCGGATGTGACGATTAGCCAAAGCGTGCGTTCGATTATCAGCCTCATCCAGCGCCCAGGCCTGATCCGGATCGGGTTCGACGACCTCCTCGCGGCTTTACGCAATTCGAATTCGCGTTGCCTTTTCGGCTACGGCGAATCGGATTCCGACAACCGCCCGCACGACGCCCTTACCCAGGCTTTAAAGAATCCGCTCATGGATCGCGGTCGAATGTTGTCCGATGCGACGAGCGTTCTGGTGCAGGTCGCAGGCGGTCCGGGGATGACGCTCTCCGAAGTCGAAATCCTGATGCAGGAGTTGAACCGGCACATCAGCGACGACACGCAGATTCTCTTTGGCACCGTAGTCGATGGACGAATGGGCAACCGCTTGTCGGTCACGATCATCAGCTCGCTGGCCGCGGATGGGGCGGTCGTGTCGAAGCCGGTTTTCGAACGTCCCTCTGCTGCTCCCGTTCCTTCACCGCAAGCAGGCCCGGAGACAAAACGGTCGCCGGCACCGGAACTCGAATCGCAACCAGCTGTCGAAGCGGACACCGCGCCGGAAGCAGAACCGTCGCCATCGCCGGACGAGCCGGGAAAGTTTGTGCCTGAAGCCGAATCGGCGGAGCCGCCTCCGCTGGTACGTCCGTTGCAGATGATTGAAGCGACGCTGAACCAGCCCGAGCTGGCGGACGAGACACCGTCCGAGGAAACGGATTCGATTGGCGACATCGCGGAGGTGCCAGAGCCCGCGGCCATGCCCCAAATCGTGGAGCAAGTCCGGGAGCCCGAGCCGCAGCAGCCGCGCGTCATTTTGCCTAGGAAGAAAACGACGCCGCTCAAGGAGCCCAAGCCGGCGGAGAATAGTGTAGCGAAGCAGGAAGTCCTGCAGTTCGAGTCAGTCACTCGTGGCCGCTTCGAAAAAAGCGAGCCGACAATCGTCGAAGGCCAGGATCTCGACGTCCCAACGTTTCTGCGCAAAAACGTCCGCGTGAAATGAAACGGCCGGCGCCTTTGTTGTTGCCCGCGTCTCGAGGGTAGGGCGCGAAAAGGAAAACTCGTCAGCTGCCCCTGCGAGAGTCCCTCACTTCTTCTCCTCCACCGGCAACGGCGCCTGGTAGTCGAGCGCGATCTGCCACCAGCCGAACTTGTCGGCCCGCCAAATTTGCAGGTAATGACCGCGCTCGATGTTCTGCGGATTTACGAGCGTGTATTTGCCGTAGCTGTAAGCAAGATCCCCTGCCGTGCTGACTCCGCCGCCCATTCGTTCCATCGAGAGCTTTCCGCGCCGGACGCTTAACATCAGGCCCGCCGCCTCTTTGCCCAGCGCAGGAAATACTCCTTCGCGAATGACACGGATCGCCGGGCTGCTCGACGCGACTAGTGCCGCCGTCGAATCCGATTTCGACGCAGCCATGAATTTGGTTTCGGTCTCGCGCAGCTTTTTGAACGGCGACACCGGCGCGCCGGCCGTGGCCGGAGGATCAGGACTAAAAGAAAACACGAGCTGCGGAGGTTCCTCGAATTTCGCCGGGCCGGGGACCTCGCCGCCGACGTCCAGAGCGGCTTTCCATGTGCCGTCCGGTTGCTTCCGCCAGATGGAGATGAACTCGCCGTAGCCGACAGGCTTCTCATCTTCTTTCGATTTCCTCCATTCCGCCGGGCCCGTCGTGTATCCGAGGTCCGCGCTCCGCGCCATGACCGCGAGGAGTGGCTTCCAGGATAACGAGATCGCGTGTTCCGGGCGCTTGCTCCACGCCTGCTTGCCGTTGACCGGCCCGGGTTGGAAGACAATCGCGTTGTCCGCCAGAAAATGGAGGAAGGCCGCGCGCGTTCCTTGTTCCAGACTCATCTGGAGAAACTTTCCTTCCTGTTCCACCATCAGGCGCGCCGCTTCCTGAGCGGGATCTCCCTGCGCCAGGCCAGGAACACTGGCCGCGGCGAGGAAAAAGCAGGAAAGAATTCTTTTCATTAAACAAAACCGTCCTTTGGCGGCGTCTGCACACTAAAGCCCGGATGGCCGCCTGTCAGCATCGCCTCGGCTTTGCTCGCTGGAGTATGCCGGTCCGCGGACACCACTTTATGCGTCAATTCTTGAAAGCTTTTCTGGTGGCCGCGCTGGCTCTGGCTACTGCGCTGACCATCCCTGCACAGCGTGCCGCCGCTCCGGCTGCTCGAGTCGAAGTGCCAATGCGTTTCATCGGAACGATGCCGGCCGTCGAAGTGATGGTGAACGGCAAAGGTCCGTTTCTCTTTGGAATCGATACCGGAGCGCAAGGGCAGGCGCGGCTCGACTCCGCAGTCGCCGAAAAACTGGGAATCAAACCGGCGGGCGACGTCCAGGCGTCGGATGGTTCCGGCCGCGGTCCTCAACGCATGCAGATGGTTCGCCTGGAATCGATTGAACTCGCGGGCCTGCGTTTTTCCGATGTGTCCGCCGGGTCGCGGAACTACAAGGCCTCGCCCCGCTCCGCCACCATGGACGGCATCATCGGTCTGCAACTTTTTGCCGGCTACCTCGTCACGCTGGATTTTCCGGGGAAGGTGGTTCGGCTTGATCGTGGCGAGCTGCCGGAGGCGGATGGAAAGGCGATTCTCGATTACAAAAATGAAGGAGGCGTTCCGACGGTCGATCTCTTTGTCGGCGCGATGAGGATGAGCGCGCACCTCGATTCCGGGAACTCAATCGGCGCTTTTGTTTTGCCGATGGCCCTGGTCGAAAAACTCGACCTGGCCTCGGAAGCTACGGTCGTCGGGAAAGCACGCAGCTTGAGTGGTGATGTCGAGATCAGGCAGGCGCGCCTGAAAGAATCCATTCGCCTGGGAAGCCACGAGTTCGCAGATCCGACGATCACGTTTCCTGCCCTGGGAGAAGCCGCCAATATCGGCGCAAAATCTTTGGAGAGCTTCGCGCTCACTTTCGATCAGCGAAACAATCGTCTCCGCCTCGTCCGAAATGATGCTGGAAAGAAATAACCTCGCTGTTCCTGCGCGAGAATGTTCACCGCAGATAGACAAATCTCGCAGTTGGCGGCGTCCTGTAAGCAAAGACCCTAAAGAGGTCATGGAGAATGTCGCCACACATGAAGATTGGAGAGTCTGTTTTGCAGAAGCCGCGCCCGGCCTCGTTCTCTTTGCGCGCCAGTTCGTTCGCTCGATCGCGGATGCGGAAGACATCGTCCAGGAAGCGTTCGTTAAGTTCTGGCGCAAGCAGCATCCAATCGAAAATCGCGCCCTCCTTTTCGCCACCGTGCGCTCAACTGCGCTCGATCTTCTGCGGCGCGACGTCCGGCGCGCGCGCCGGGAAGCCAGCGCCTACGCAGCCGCAGAGCATTCGGTCGCGCCGCCCGAGTTCGACGCCATCACAGAATCTCAGCAAGCCTTGGCCGCCGCGGTCGATCAACTGCCGGCCGAGCAACGTGAGGTGCTCGTCATGAAAATATGGAACGAACTGACCTTTGCCGACATCGGAACCGTCCTCAGCATTTCGCAAAACACGGCGGCCTCGCGTTATCGCTATGCTTTGGCGGCTTTGAAAAAGAATTTGATCTCGCATGAATGATTTCTCCGAACTGGAAGCCGAGCTGAAGGCAATGCGGCCGGCCGCGCCTTCTGCCACGTTGCTGGCGCGCGTCGAGCGAGAGCTGGCGGAGCGGGCTACGGCTACGCAGACCGCGGGGGTGTTGCCCCGGCGCCGGGAGTCGCGGGTGAACTGGTTCGGGCTGGGCCTTGGCCTGGCCGCGGCGGCGGCCTTCCTGCTCCTGGCCCGTATGAAAGTCGACCAGCCGGTCCAGACTCATCCGCCTGTTATAGCTGCTGCATCCGCGGCACCGCAAAGCATGGACGTGGTCCCGCGCACGCTCGTGCCGGACGGTGTCACGCGCGTCGTCTACAACACGAGCGACGAAGGCCTCGTTTACCCGGAAAGTTCCGCTGAACCAGTCCGCCGAGTGCGCTCACGTTCGCGCGAGACCCTGCAATGGAAAGATCCAGGGACCGGCGCTTCGCTGCGAGTCTCCTATCCGACCGAGGAGGTCGAATTCATTCCCATTTCAGGCCAGTAAAATTCCACCCCAAGAACAACAAAATATGAAGACAAAAACCATCGCAATCCTCGCAGCCGTCGCGCTGCTTCCCATCGCCGGCTTTTCCCAAACGCCGCCTACTCCAGTCACACCACAAGTTCCTGGCGTCGCGCCGGTGCCACCGGTTCCGCCGGTCCCACCGGTGCCGCCACGGGGCGATCGTGACCATCGTGAACGCGAACGGATGCCCAAAGTTCCCGTGACCTATCTCGGCGTGGAAACCTCCTCTGTGCCAGGCGTGGTCGCGGAGCAGCTTGGTTTGACCAAGGGCTTCGGTCTGGTGGTCGATTACGTGGTGCCGGATGGACCTGCGGCGGCTGCCGGTCTCCAGCCGAACGACATTCTGAAATTGTTGAACGACCAGATCCTGCTGGAACCTGATCAACTCGCGAAGCTGATCCGTAATTATGCGGAAGGCACCAGCGTCACGTTGACCGTGCTGCGCAAAGGCGCCGAAACAAAGCTAACGGCGAAACTGGGCAAGCGCGAGGTCCCGCAGCGCCGCGAAATGCGCGATTGGAAACATGGCGGCGGCTTTGGAAATCTGGGCCCGGAATTCGAGCGTGAGATGCGCGAGCTGAGCGAAGAGATGAAACGCGAAGGTGGGCAGCTCAGCCGCGAAGTGCTTGAGGATATGGGAGACCTTAAGTTCGGGCTGGTCGGCGATGCGGTTGGCAGCGCGCGGGAAGAGATCAAACGCGCCCGTGAAGATGCACGGCGCGTCGCTCAGGAAAGTCGACGCGCGGCCGCGGAAGGCCGACGCGCGGCGGCGGAAGGCCGGCGTGCGGCAGCAGAAGCCCAGCGCTCGTTATTTGGCAAGCACGCGGGAAGTCCCGGAAATGGCGTGCGCGTCATCACCTCGAACGACAACGGCGCTCTGAAGACCACCCGGATCGACTTGAACAAGGCTCAGATCATTTACAGCGACGCCCAGGGTGAGATGAAGATCGAGACGGTCGACAACAAGAAGGTGCTGACGGCGAAAGACCCACAGGGGCGTCTTGTTTTCAGCGGGCCCGTCGAGACGAAAGAAGAGCTGGATAAATTACCTGCGGAAGTGCGGCAGCGTTACGACAAGCTCGAGCAAAAGGACATCCCGGCCGTAGTGCCCACGATCAGCAAAGAGCAACGCGAAACCGACGCGGAGAACCTCGAGGAGGACGACGACGACAACGACTCGGACGACTCTATGCAGGAAGTGTCGCTAAAGGTAAACCACACTTTTCTCGTACCTCCGCGGCGGCATGAAGGCGCCGGGCTGAAGAACGTCAGACTTTAACTCTTCCACAACATGCATCCGTTGCGCGAACTTCTCCGCCGGTAAGCGGCAGCCGGACGGTGAGGGCAAGTCCGCCGGGTCTTAACCAGCCTTACCCGCTGCCCAGCGGACTGAACGGAGCGCGTCGCCAACGCCGCCGACCGCGATGATGCCGGCCACCCACGCCATTTCCCAGAGAGGCAGCGTATAGCGAGGAATCAAATCACCCACCAGGGCTGTCGCCTCCACCATCGCCATTGCTATAAGGACGAGCAGGCCGGCGAAAACGGCTATCGGCAAAATGTTGTCTCTTGCCCTGTTTTCACCTTCTGCGGTAGCGGCGGTCCCGGCCCGCCGACGCCAAACACTCACCATGACCAATGCTCCCAAACTGGTGGCAGAACCAAGCAGCGCCCCGTTGAGTGTGAGCCCCGACCAAAGCCCGAGATAGGGATTTGCCTGCGCCTTCTCCATTAACCCCGCGGGCGTATTCTCCCGGAACGTGCTGAGGTGTCCAACCCCCGGCAACTTGTCGGCGTACTCCCAGAGATAAACGGTCGTCGCAAAGAGAAATCGGCTGACCTCCGGAAGCAGGAGGCGCCGATTTTCCGAGAAATCCTCTTGCGCTGTCTGCCAATGCTCGGCTGTCGGCGGCAGCAAAAAAGCCCACGCCACCGTGTTTAATGCGGTGTGCACGCGTCGCGGCCCTGATCTCTTTTCCGCGCGAGGCAAGGCTGCCCGAACTCGCTCGAAGATCGTTCCCGAGCCGAGCGGTTTCCCTTCCGCAATGATCTCCCGCAAGATCGCGAAGACTTGCTGCGCATCGGGTGCTTTCGTGCGCGCGGCGACGCGGTCGAGGAGCGCGGCCCGCTGCTGCTCCGGCACTGTCTGCACAAAACCGACGCGCCACATAAAGGTGAACCCGATGCGCGAATAGTAGCCAAACTTCCCGGCGCGCGAAACCGCTTCCGCCGAGGAGCGGGCCAAGACGAGACAAGCGGCGCCGATCAAGATGGAGGTCGCCGCGTGACGGACCTGTCCCTTGTCTCGTTGCATCATGGCCAGCACCAGAAATGTGAGCGGTAGAAGGAACGCCAGCAGCATGTTCACGTATCTCGTGGTGAGGCACGCAAACAACACCACCGCGAACAGGCTCCAGATTTTCCACGTCCGCGCCTCCGGGTGCCTTACCAGGCGCAGCCCGAGCGCTGCCAGCAGAAGCAGGCAGATCATGCTTAGGCTCTCGGAGCCGACGCAGTGCGCGAAGGTGTAAAAGAGGTGATTGCTCGCGAAAAAAAGGGCGAGCGCGAATCGCATCCAGATTCCGCTCGTCGCCAACAGAATCAAAGCAAGCCCAGCTCCCGCGAGTGTAACATGCTGCGCCACGATCAGAAGGCCGATGCCGGTGTCGGTGAGGACTGGCACATCAAAGAAATTGGTCGTCGCGGCGATCTCGGCCCCGCGCTTTCGTTCGATCGTGTAGCCGACGTACAAGGGAACACGAACCGAGAGCCCATACAGCAGACCGTGTCCGGAGGAGGTCGATTGCGCGGGCGTGTGCAGGAGCTGGTTATACGCATCTGCGTCACGCCAGAGCGGCGGCACGGTCGCTAGCAACCAAAAGGACGGTGTCAGCAAACAGAGAGCGAGAAGCAGAAGGGAGCCGCGCGCACGCCCGGTGGTCGTTTTGGCAGAGCTCGGCCTCCCCTGCCTGTCGGTCGCGTTTGCCCTCTCGTTGCTCACAGAGATAGATGTTGGCAGAGCAGGCGAGCGCTGTCGTTTCGTTTTCCTTGCGGCGGGGAATCGGCGCGCCCATATAGAAGACCCATGGCGTCCGACGATCGTAAGTTTCCTCGCGGTCCAACGCCGCAAGATGATGCACCAAAGGACGTGGCGCCGCTTTCCCCCATGGGGTCGCCATTGCACGAACGCAGTGCAGCTGGAGGTGTGGATGTTTCGACGTGGGAGCGCATTGCCGGGGCCGATGAGTTCAAGGCGCTGCTGAAAGCGAAACGGCGCTTCATCATCCCGGCGACCATCTTCTTCATTCTCTACTATTTCGCTCTGCCCTATCTGGTCGGCTATCACACCGCGTTTATGCAGCGGAAGGTTTGGGGCGAAATGAACCTCGCCTATCTCTTCGCGCTTTCGCAATTTTTCATGGCTTGGGTCCTGGCTGCTATCTACGTCGCGGTCGCGGCGGGCTGGGATCGCAGGGCCGCAGGATTAATCAAGAGGTTCGAGCGCTAGCGCGCCACGATGGGCAACACCGCGCTTTGGATGTTCCTGGGCTTCGTGGCGATGACGCTCGTCATCACCTACTTCAGCGCCAAAAAGAGCACCGGCTCGAGCGCCTACTTCGCCGCGAACCGGCGCATCACCGGGTGGCAGAATGGCCTGGCGGTCGCGGGCGATTACATGAGCGCTGCGAGCTTCCTCGGCATTGCCGGAATGATCGCGTTCAATGGCTACGACGGTTTCATGTATTCCGTCGGGTTTCTTGTCGCCTACCTGACGGTCCTCATCATCGTCGCCGAGCCGCTGCGGAATGCAGGCAAGTACACGATGGCGGATGTGCTCGCCTATCGGCTGAAGCCCCGCCCCGTTCGCGCGATGGCTTCGCTCTCAACCCTGACCGTTTCGATCTTTTATATGATCGCGCAGATGGTCGGCGCGGGAACACTCGTCCGGCAGCTTCTGCCTGGCGTGAGCTACGAGATGGCCGTGATCGGCGTGGGTGTGCTCATGGTTGTTTACGTTGTCTTCGGCGGGATGCTGGCCACCACCTGGGTGCAGATCATCAAGGCGGTCCTGCTCATGAGCGGAAGCTTCTTCCTCAGCATCCTCGTCATGAGCAAGTTCAACTTCAGTCTCGGCAACTTCTTTCAGGCGGTGAGCGCGGTCACGTTTACCGGCGCAGACGGGGTGCCTGTGACGCGCAACTTTCTGACGCCCGGATTACTCTTCAAAAATCCACTGGACCAGATCTCATTAGGCCTGGCGCTCGTCTTCGGGACCGCTGGGTTGCCGCACATCTTGATTCGTTTCTACACCGTGCCGGATGCGAAGACGGCCCGGACCAGCGTGGTTTGGGCGATGATCCTGATCGGTCTCTTTTATATCATGACCACGTTCTTCGGGTTCGGCGCGGCCAGCCTGCTTGGGCCGGATCACCTCAAGCTGCATGGCGGAACGAACATGGCCGCGCCGGAGCTCGCCCGCTTTCTGGGGGGCGAGGTTTTCTTCGCCTTCATCAGCGCGGTGGCCTTCGCTACAATCCTGGCCGTAGTTGCTGGCCTAACGATCAGTGCGAGCACGAGCTTCGCGCACGATTTCTTCACAAACGTCATTCATCACGGGAAAGAGCATCGGCCCGGAGAGGAAGTGCGTGTGGCGCGCATCACTGCGTTCGTGGTGGGCGCCGCCGCGATCGTCATCGCGATTGTGCTGGGTCCAGCGGTCAACGTCGCGTTCCTCGTCGGGCTCGCCTTCGCGGTGGCGGCGAGTGCGAATTTGCCGGTCATCGTGTTTTCGCTTTTTTGGAAACGATTCAACACAACCGGGGCGGTCTGCGGCCTCGCGGTCGGGCTGCTCTCCAGCATTGTTCTCATTCTTATCAGCCCGGATTTCATGAAGCAGCCGCTTTTCCCGCTCAAGAACCCGGGGATTGTGAGCATCCCGCTCGGCTTCCTCGGTGCGTTCCTCGGGGCGCTCTTCACGCGGGAGCCGGAAGCGGAAGCGAAGTACGCGGAGCTGAGCGTGCGCGCCAATACCGGCCTGGGGGCGGAGAAGGCCACCGCAGAGTAACAGGCGGAGCACCGTGTCCACGCGTGTCATCCCGAAGCGCCAAGACGCTGAGGGACCTCGCAGCCGCCCTGGGCTTGATAAGAGCAGCAACACGCTGGTCCTGGCGCTGGGGAGGAAGGGAAAGGAAACGCTCGACCGATGCGAGGTCCTTCGTCGTTTTCGCGACTCAGGATGACAGCGGGGCGCGCGGCGGTATCCTGATTCATGAAATCGATCCGGCCAGGTGTCCTCGCTGCTTCTCTCTTTCTTTCCGCAGCCGTTGTTTTGGCTGCCCCCAACGAGAAGAGCTATACGCCGGCGCAGACGGCCGCCGAATCAAAGCGGGTCAACGAGTTTTTCGATAAGTGCTTCGATGAAAACGTGGCGCGTCATCCCCAGTTCGCATCGTCGCTCGGGATCAAGAAGGACTACGATAAATGGGAAGACCTTTCGGACTCCTCCAATGCGGAAGACCTCGCGATTTCGCTCCAAAACCTCGCGACGCTAAAGCGTGACTTTGATTTCAATTCTCTCGATCCGCAGACACAGCTGAGCTGGCGGCTCTTCGAGCAGGATGTGCAGACAAATGCGGAAGGTTTTCGCTTCCGTTTCCATAACTATCCGGTGAACCAGATGTTCGGCTGGCACTCGAGCACGCCGACGTTTTTGATTAACATCCACCGGATCGATTCCGTGTCCGATGCGGAAGCGTATATCGCGCGCTTAAATGGTGTCGCGAAGCAAGCCGAGCAAGTGATTGCCAACCTGCAAACGCGCGCGGAAAAGGGAATCATTCCGCCGCGGTTTGCCTTCCCGCTCGTGCTGGATGCCTGCCGGAAGGTGACAGTGGGCCGGCCTTTCGATGCCAGCGAGAATGACAGCACGCTCCTGGCTGACTTCACAAAGAAAGTGACGGCGCTGAAAGATTTGGATCAGCCGACGCGCGACCGCTTGATAGGGGACGCGATCGATGCGCTGACGGCCTCGTTCCGGCCTGCCTATCAAAAGATAATCGCTTTCCTGGAGGAGCAGGAGAAAACAGCGCCGGCCGAAGCCGGCGCATGGCAATTCCCAGACGGCCGTAACTTCTATGAGTTCGCCTTGCGGCGTACGACGACGACAAACCTCTCCGCGGATGAGATCCACGAGCTGGGCTTGAAGGAGATCGCGCGCATCCACGGCGAGATGGGCAAGATCAAGGAGAAAGTCGGGTTCAAGGGCGACCTGCAGGCCATGTTTAAGTTTATGCGGAGCGATCCGCAGTTTTACCTTCCCGATACCGAGGAGGGCCGGGCCGAATACCTAAGCCGCGCGACGAAGATGATCGACACCATGCGTGGCCGGTTGGACGAACTTTTTCTCACCAAACCGAAGGCAGATATCGTCGTGAAAGCGGTGGAGAAATTCCGCGAAAAATCCGCCGGGAAAGCCTTTTATCAACAGCCTGCGCCTGACGGGTCGCGGCCGGGGATGTTCTACGTCAACCTCGCGGACATGAAGTCGACGCCTACTTACGAACTGGAGGCGCTCGCTTATCACGAAGGCATTCCCGGGCACCACATGCAGATCGCAATTGCGCAGGAGCTGACAGGACTGCCGAAGTTCCGGAAATTCGGCACTCGCTTCACGGCTTACTCGGAAGGCTGGGGTCTCTACACCGAGCAGATTCCGAAAGAGATGGGGCTCTATCAGGATTCGTATTCTGACTTCGGCCGCCTGGCGATGGAGCTTTGGCGCGCAGGCCGGCTCGTCGTGGACACCGGCCTCCATCACAAACGTTGGACGCGGCAGCAGGCGATCGATTACCTGATCAAGAATACACCGAACGCCGAGGACGATTGTGTGGAAGCGATCAACCGCTACATCGTCTCGCCAAGCCAGGCGACCGCTTATAAGATCGGGATGATTAAGATCCTGGATCTGCGCGAGAAGGCGAAGAAGGAACTCGGCGCGAAGTTCGATCTCCGACAGTTCCACGATGTGGTGCTCACCAGTGGTCCTGTTCCGATGGACATCCTTGAAGAGCTGGTGGATCGCTGGTTGAAATCTCGCGCCGAGGGATAAAGGGACGGGGGAAGGCTCGAAGCGCCGCAGCTTCTGCTTGGCTTCCACGGACAGCTCGTAGGATATTTAGGCCCGTAAGATGAGGAAGACCCTCCAGACCTGGTATTCGCGTACGTTTTTCTCGGCACGGGCCGCAGCTTTTCCGGCTCTGCCGGGAGTCGAAGTCACGGTGAAGAGCAAGAGCAGCGGCAAGGTGTTTTAATCACGGATCGACCGGTGGCTCGGGCGATTTTACGACCAGTGCGCTCCACAGCCGGGCGCTTATCAGGTGGACTTTCGCGCGCCAAAAGCCTGAAACCTGAAAGGCAAGCTGCTATCGATCTCACTCACCGCAGGCAAGGGTGTTGCGCGCAGCGCTGCCGCCAAGGGTCATCATTTGCCGGGCGGGGTCGCCTTGGAAATTGAGGTACCCGCGCAAAGCTATCAGGCCAGGTCATTTCTCGCGGGGACGCGCCTCGACAGGTTTCCCCGTCCGTTCCGCCAGGTATGGAACGAGTCCGAGCAATCGTAAAGATTATCAATGGCAGACGCCATGTCTGGTTTCAGCCCCGGTCGAGAGCCACGCGACGCTGAACCACCGCGGAGACTTCGAATTCTCCAATCAAACTGGCCGAGGTCCGTAGCCAGGCGAAGCGCGGCGGTAAGACCGGAGCGCGGAGGTTGCTTTCCTGCGTTCCCGATTACATTGGATTCTTCCATCCGCTCGGGTGGTGAAATGGCAGACACGTACGTTTGAGGGGCGTATGCCGTAAGGCATGGGGGTTCAAGTCCCCCCCCGAGCACTCCATTCTGATCATTGGCCCCGTTGCCAAGGCGCAAGATCGGAACACGAGTTCGACGGGCTACCGCTTGACAGTAACCGGCGTCCCTCGTCGGATGGCTCGATAAAATTGCCGCGCGCGCCAGTAGGGCATGCGGATACAACCATGAGACGCCGGTTCGCCCGGGAGGTAGCCCGCGTGCAGGCCGTAGCTCGGGGAAAACTCCACGTAAAAAGGCATGGGCGCGCCGACAAAACGCGAGCCCCTCGGTTTCTGTTGCCGCCGCACATCCACATTCGGCTTAACCACTCGTCCCTGCCCATTCACATAATCACCGTAGAGATTGGAGCGATGATCCTCGTCCTTCCGGAGGACGCGAAATCGCCCGGTGGGCGTGCGATGACCCTCTCGCCCGCTCGAGATGCGCGAGGCGGCGACGCGCTTCTCGCCGCGGTAGAGATATGCTTCCTGCGTACGCAGACTAACGACAACGGACGGACGACCGGAATGCCGGTTGGGCAAATGGGTGGCAACCATGTCGGTCATGCTGCTGCAACTGCTCAGCGAAAGGGCGAGACCGGCGAGGAAAAAAGAGGCGATTAATCGGGCCGCAAAGAACG
>JACCXA010000248.1 GCA_013697365.1 Chthoniobacterales bacterium | reverse complement strand
AGAGCGGAAGCGGCGCGCCCCGGAAGCTTTTGCCCGGCATCGAAATCATAACGGACCAAGAAACCACCCCGCAGACGGCGAGGGCGAGTAGCACGTAAAGACGTTTGACGATTTCCCGACGCCGCCGCGATGACATGTATCTATCTGCGAAAACGGAACGTCGTTCGCCACCATCATCGACCATTTGGCCCGCCTGGGGAGCGGCTCCTAAGGAACGCGATACATCTCGACGAGCGCGACACCTGTCGCGCTCCCTTTACCGCGCACCACTGCGGTGTAGTTTCCCGGCGCGAGCGATGCAACGATGACCGCTTCGCGCTCATCACCCGGCGCCAGAAGCGTTGCTTTCGCCGCCGTGGGCTGCCCATCTTTCCAATCATCATTGGTTCCGATTTGCAGCCCATTGCTGTCGAATAAGTCGAGCACAGGATCCAACAAAGAATTGGAAATTCCAGCGCTCGTTAGGCTTGGGCCGATTGCGCGCACCACTGTAATCACGTTGGCCCCGCTGCCTATAATTATTCCCCCGATCAGGACCTCATCTCCCAGACCGACCGCTCCTCGCGTGCTCACGTTTGCGAGGGTCGAATTCGCAGTGTCCGTATCATAAATCTCTACGAGGCCAATGCCACCGGCGCCATCCTTGCCGCTTAAGACGACCGTGTAGTTCCCTGGAGCAAGCGTCCGAACGATCCCCGATTCAAGATCCTTCGTCGGCGCGAGCATTGTCGCAGTGATTTCTGTTTCCTGCGTCGCACGCCAGTCATCGTTGAAAGCCAGAGAGGCACCCGCCTGGTCGAAAAGCTCGATCGTGGGATCGGCCAGCGCGCCTGGAATGGCGCGGTCATTGAGCGACGGGCCGATCCCGCGCAGCACGAGCCGTTTTGCGACAGAGCCGGTAATGATGAATCCACCGATCGTTACATTTTCGCCGGGTTGCACGTTCGCACGACTAGCCAGGTTCAGAGCCAGTGCCGTCGGTGCAACCGCGCCACTGAGGATCCGATTGGCTTCTTTCGCGATCTCGAAATGTGCGGCGGTCGTCGGGTGGATTTCGTCCCAAAAGAGGTATTGATCGGGATCGGCAAGAGTGCGGTCCTGAGCCGGGTGCCGCATATCGGTGAAACCGTAGGTGGCCGGGTTCGCCACGAATCGAACGAAGAGCGACCAGATATCGAGCCGATAGATCGTGGGCGGATTGGTCGAGGAGTAAAGCAAGGCATTCGCGTCGAGATCTGCATTCAATTCTTTTCTATATTCCGCTGAGGCCCTGTTCAGCGAAGCCTGCTTGTCGCCGTCGTCGCCGTAGAAAGGCACGGCCCCGAGCGGCGGAACATTCGCCACCAAAATATGCCGGGCGCCCGCGACGATGAGCCGGTTCACGAGGGCCACGACGCGATGGGAGGTGGCGGTCACATTCGCCGCACTGTCGTCATCGAAGAGATCGTTGCCGCCTCCCCAGATGATGTAGAGCGCGGCCGAATCAACGATCTGTTGGTTCAGGTAGCGATCGATCTGCCGGCCGATATTATCGATGTTGATGGTGTTATTTCCGCCTCCAAAAGGAACGGGATTGTCGAACACAGTTCGGTCGCTGGTGCCGTCGTTCGTAGTCGCTCCGCCGAAAGAGTAGTTGCTTCCATTCGACAGGCTTGCGGTCGGTGCTGGAAGGCCCAGGAAGTTACGCGCAAGCTGCTCATGCCAGACTCCGGCATACGAATCCGAAGACGGATCCGTGTCCGAGCTGTTTGTGAAGCGGCCATCGCTGTAGTTATAGCTGCCGCCGGGATAGGAGAGGAAAAACTTATCCTCCATCTTTTCGCGGACGTTCCCGACGTCGGACAGGCTGTCACCGAAAACAATGACGGTGGAAAAAGACGGCGTTGTCTGAGATGAGACCGAAAGTGGGCAGCCAAGGGTGGCGCAGAGCAAAAGGACCGAGAGTGAGGCAAGTCCGCGCCTGGCGGTGGCACGGCGGGACAAAGTTAGACCACGAGAAGTCATAGGATGGTGGCGCGAGTGAAAAGGCTTCCGCTCTGGCGCTCTGATTCGTGGGACTGACACGAATACGCTCTTTTATTTCACCAAACGCGAGAAAACTGCCTGTGAGGAACAGCGGCCCCTGCTTGCGAGAGCAGGCCACGCCTGCCAAAATACTTCGAGCCACCGAAGCTGGTCGGAACTTTCGCCGCGATAACGAGCTTTCGCTTCCTTGTTTACCAATCCTTTCAGCGCCGAGAAGCGTCGCGCCGCCCGCCGCGAACGAGCGGAAATTGCTCATCGGCGCGCACAGGAATGCGGCGAAACAAGCACGGTCCGGCTGCCGAATGAGGGCCTCAGCACGCAGAAGATTCTGAGCGCGACGATCGGCAAGATTCGAGCGCTAGCGCCGGAAATAACCGGGGACTACCTCGATGTGGGCTCCGGGAACGGCGAATTGATTGATCGTGTCGTGCGCGAGTTTCCCGTTGTGCCGCAGGCGTGCGATTATCGCGATGACTTGATGACGATCGGTGGCCTCCGGGTTGACGTGGTGAACCTGAACACCGGCGGCCTGCC
>JACCXA010000243.1 GCA_013697365.1 Chthoniobacterales bacterium | reverse complement strand
GAGCCAGGGGGCCATACCGCCCGCCTTGCTGATCGATCGCCAGATCTCCCTGGAGGAAGTTGTGCCCTTCTTTGCCGCGAACCGGGAAGCCAACGCCCTCAAGGCGGCGGTAATCATGTGACAGCCGCGAGGTGCGCGCTCATTCAAGACGCGAACCTCCGCGTCTCCGTTAGCACCGACGCAGTTCAGAAGATTTTCGCCACGCCGTTGCGGAGGTCTTGCAAGGATGTCACATCGGATTTTATCTGGCCATGTGGTTGCGATGCTTTGGTGACATCGTTGCGGCTAAAGGTGATCTCTTTGGCAGAAGCGAGAACGTCCCTGTTCTCGGCTTTATTTCGGAACGCCGTTATGCAGAGATGAGGGACTTGCGCGACGACTCCCGTGCAGTTGCACGCCGTGCTTTCGCGAGATCCCAGATCCCGTCCTGGAGCGAGCCGAGTGTTTTCAGCAATAGTTGAACCATACTTGCGGTCGGTTGCCTTAAAACCTCCGACTGAGAGTCTCCACTACAAAATCCCGACGAACACGCAATCCTCCGTCCCCACATTCGCACGAACGCTTTCCTCATTCGCCGCGGGCCTTCATGCGAATCTCTGGCCGCTTCGACATTCGCAGAAAGAACAACGGCGGGATGTTCGAATGCGGACCTGATGGGCTCTCGCACCAGGCGCTGTGCGAAGGTTTGCAGCTTCTCGTCGTCGACCGCGATGGCCAGCGTACGAACCCCTCCCGCTGGCAGGAGTCGAACACCTACCGGCTGGAAGTTGCCCTCCGAGTGCGTCTATGACGTGGGTGAAGGGCGTGCTGTAAGATGCCCGCTGCGGGCGCGTCTTAAGCGGTGCTATTTGATTCGCTCCGCGTGCGTCATGTCGCGCAGAGGTTGCGATCAGCGAGGAAGCAACTGTCTACATGGGAGGACGCTCGGAGAAGCCGGATTTACGGGGCGCGTAAACTTTCGATGCCGAGTGCCTCTGCTACAGCTGCGGCGCCGGGATTCGGGCGTTCCTGATCTTTTGCCACCTCCACCTGCACTTCTGCTTCTTTGCGCGCGGGGATTAGACCAAGCTCCGCCGCATGGCGCGCCATTGCCCAGCTGTCGGGCGCAAGAAGCATCGGCACTCCATGTTGCGCTGCAGTTTTGATGTGTTCGCGCACCTGATCGTCGCGGTGTGTGGCAGTCGCTGGGTCAACGTCGCGGATGTAGATCGCTTTGATCCGGCCGGGGTACAGCGTAGCGGCCTCGGCGTAAAGACCGGCATCTTGTTGACCGGAATCCCCGACGAGGACGAAAGGGAGTTCCGGAAAATCGCCGATGATCTTCAAGGCGCGGTCGAGTTTGTCCCGATGACCGCGCGCTTTGATGAACTTCGTCCGGTCAATTCCCCAGTCGCGCAGGAAGATCGGGCCGTGGGGGATTTCGTTCAGCGCCATGAATTCGCAGAGCAGATCGTAAAGGTTCCACGGCGAACTGGAGGCGTAGAAGATCGGGTTCACCGGTCGGCCAGCGCTGCCGCTCTGTAATGACGCATAAAGCGCCGCCACGCCTTCCAGCGGTTTCCGCGTCTTGGCGTTTCCGATGAAGGTCAGCTTCGCCGCGGTCAGGAAACTGGTGATGTTTGTTTCGATGACGGTGTCATCGAGGTCGCTGATGACTCCGAACTCGGCGTCGGAAGTGGGCGCGACGATCTCGTCTGTGGCGGAGAGTTCCTCGCCGCGGACCATGCAGCGTGCCTCGGCCGTGAGCCATGTCTCGTCGCTCTGCTCGATGCGCGGCAACTCCGCGTGGTAATAACCTTCGGCGTCGGTCTGAACGGTATGCTCCTGACTTTCGAATCGGAGCGCTACTGACGCATGCGGCACTTCGTCGGTCTCGAATTGGCGATAGCTGTTCAGCAGGTTATGCCAAAGGCTTTCGCTGCCGCGCAGCTCGCCCGGCGAATTATTCGACAGCACACGGCCAGAGACCAAGGCCTGCCTGCGGGTGGCGTAACCTCGGTAAGCGCAGATGCGCATCGGCGAGAGAGTCACCGATGCAGGCCGGCGTGACAAGCGATCAGCCGTCGTGCAGGCTCCGGGGCGGCGCAGCGGGCGCCTTAACTTAACTGCCCCGGTTCGCCGAGCGTCCGCCTATCTCGCCCGCTCTTGCGATACGGCAGTCGTCGCGGCTGCGACGGGCTGCCCAATCCGTCGGTTGCAACCGAATCGTCACGCCTAAGTCGTGGCGACATGCGCTTGCCGGCGACGGGGAATGCCGAGGCTGTCGAAGATCGTCCGCGTCGCGTCGGAGCGATTCAAGGTATAGAAGTGAATTCCACAAACGTGGTTGTCCAAGAGATCATGACATTGCTCGAGTGCGAAATGGACACCGACTCGTGCCACCATTTCCGGCTCCGTTTCACAGCGCTGTAGCGCCCGCAAAAGCTTGGCGGGAAAGCGCGCGCCGGCGGCGAGCTCGGCAATCCGCTTGCACCCGCTCATGGACGTGATCGGCATGATCCCGGCGATGATAGGCACACGGATTCCCGCCAGCTCGCAACGCTCCCGGAAATCGTAGAAATCGCGATTGTCGAAAAAGAGCTGGGTCACGATGTAATCCGCCCCGGCATCGACCTTCGCTTTCAGGTGATCCATTTCCACCAATCGATTTGGCGTTGCCGGATGGCCCTCCGGGAAACCGGCCACGCCAATCCCAAAGCCGCGAGCATCAGGATGTTCTCCGGTTTCGTTGAAACTGCGAATGAACTTCACCAGGTCTTCCGCGTGTTGGAACGCGTCGTCGGCTTTGTTGTAGGCGAGCCCACGTGGCGGATCGCCTCCCAAGGCAAGAATGTTTCCGATCGCCGAGCTGGCATACCTACGGAGGATCGGCTCGATCTCTTCCTCCCTGTGGCACACGCAAGTGAGGTGCGGAATCGGATTGAGCTGGGTGGTGGTCTTGATTCGCTCGACGAGATCGTGGGTTAATTCCCGCGTCGAGCCGCCGGCGCCGTAAGTCACACTGACGAAGTGCGGCAGGTAGTCTTCCAGCTCGCGGATCGTCTGATAGAGGCTCTCCGCGGCGGCGGGCGTTTTCGGAGGAAAGAACTCGAACGAAAACGTGGGCGAATCACTGCGCATGATGTCCTTGATATGCATGATTCAGGGCGTGTCTTGGTTCCTCTGCGCTCGGTTCAATTG
>JACCXA010000148.1 GCA_013697365.1 Chthoniobacterales bacterium | reverse complement strand
CTCGCCTGGTGGGGGATTGAATGGGCGGCGGCTCAAACTTCAACGCCGAGCGAGCAGGCGAGACGCCCGCTCTCCGCACAGCCGAGACGGCCGTGCTCCACGAGGGCATCGCCGCTACTTTGGGATCAGTTGCCGGAGGCGCATGATCACCGGCATCATCGCGGGCGGATCGACATTCATCACGATAATCGCGGTGTATCCCAACTCAGGATACATATCGAAATTCACCGCCACCCCGGGCCATCCGCCGTTGTGGCCCACGATCCGCTTCCCTTCAAAAATCTTGTCGCCAAATCCGTAGGCATAGCGGCCGATCGGTCCCGCCGCATCCACTTTGCCGGTCACCACGAGATCAGTGAATTCGCGGTTGAGCAGTTTGAAGCTGCGCAACGCGACGTGAAACTTGAGCAAGTCTTCAGCGGTCGAGTAACCGCCACCCGCCGGTCCGCCTTTGATCTCGCGCCGGTCGTTATTGTCTTTCACCTCGTTGCCCGGTTTTCCATCGGGCCCCATCCGGGTGTAACCGATGGCCAGATTCTCAATCTCCTTTCCCGGCTCGTAGAAGCCGGTGTTCAGCATCCCCGCGGGCTTGTAGATCCGGTCCCGGACGTAGGAATAATAATCCTGCCCGGAAATCTTCTCGATGATCGCGCCCAGGACGATGAAGCCAGCGTTGCTATATTGAAATCGTTCGCCCGGTGCGAACGAAAGAGGGTCGTTTACAAAAAGCGGAAAGTGCGCGCTGACGGTCGTGAGCTTCTCC
Source organism: Chthoniobacterales bacterium (assembly GCA_013697365.1). Lineage (GTDB taxonomy): Bacteria > Verrucomicrobiota > Verrucomicrobiia > Chthoniobacterales > UBA10450 > JACCTI01. Next base: position 3,131 of record JACCXA010000148.1, on the reverse strand, counting down.
CGCTGGGCGCGATAGGCCTCGTTGATATACGAGCCCATCCCCGAGGTATGCGTGAGCAGGTGGTGGATCGTTACCCTCTCGGCGACTTCCCGGTTCAGATAATGTGGAAGATGCTTGCCGATCGGGTCATCGAAACCGAGTTGGCCGGCCTGCGCCAACTGCGCGATGGCGACCGCGGTAAACATCTTGTTCAACGACCCGAGATTGAACTTCGTGTCGAGTCGAACCGCGGCGTTAGTCGCTTGGTTGGCGACACCGGCTGTCTTGCTCGCGACCGGAACCCCATCCTTCGCGACCAGGATGGCACCAGAGAGCTTGTTTTCGTCGGCTAACGAGTCCAGGTAACTTTGGATCTCTTGCGGTGTTGCCGACGCCGGACTCTGGGCGAAACAGTTTAGCGAAAGGAAGAAGCCGAGAACGGAAATAATTTTCATTACGGCCATCCTGGAGCGAAACGCGTCCGCCGTGGTTAAGCTGAAGTAAAGAAATTGCGAAGATTGTAAAATCTGCGCCAGCACCGCGACAGAAGAAGGCGGCCTGTGCCAGTGTGAACGCGATGTGGAAAGGCCCGCCTTCGAGAATGCTGAGCTTGCTCGCGGCCGTCGCTCTTCTCCTGCCGCTCCTCGCCGTTCTGCAATACCGCTGGCTCGGACAGGTGAGCACGGCGGAGCGGGAACGGATGAGCGCTGTGTTGCGTTCCGCGGCGGCGCAATTCGGCGAAACGTTCGATCGCGAGATCACGCGCGCGTATTCGACCTTCCAGCAGCAGAGGGCGGGCGAGATCAGTCAGCTCGCAAAGGAATACGCGGGGCGTTTCCAGGAATGGGACACGAGCGCATCGTATCCGCGGATGGTGCGTGACCTCTACCTCATTGTCGCGGACGCGCAGGGTTCGAATCGCTTGCTGCAATTCGAGCAAGGCGCAGCGGCGTTTCATCAGATCGACTGGCCGGAAGAGCTGGCGGAATTGCAGGGGGTAACGATGCCAACCGATCCGATTCGCGATGAGATTCCCGCGCTGCTCATCCCGTCTGATGCCGCGGACGAAGGCGCGTCGCGCATTCTTTGCGTCGTCGTCGTGCTCGATCTCGATCACCTCAAGCAGGTCGTTATTCCGGCGCTGGCGACGCGCTTCTTTGCCGCGGAGGACAAACTGAAATACGAACTGGCCGTCGTCCGCCAAAGCGATCCACAGACAGTCGTCTTTCAGACGAACGACAATCTCGCGTCCCGCGCGACGAACGATGCGGTGACGGGATTGTTTGAGGTTCGTCTCGAAACGCTGCTCGGGCGACCTGAGGCGCAGGAAAGGAAAGGGTTGGTTCGAATCGTAAAGCGGCAGCGGATCAGCACGGGAGAAGAAGAAACGCCGGGCCGGTGGAAGCTGCTGGTGCGACATCAGTCCGGCTCGCTCGAGAAAGCGGTCGCAAACGGCCGCCGCCGCAACCTTGCGGTCAGCTTCGGCGTGCTTTTGCTCCTGGCGCTCAGCGTCGGTTTCATCGTCGTTTCGAGCGGGAGAGCCACTCGGCTTGCGCGAGAGCAAATGAAGTTCGTGGCCGGCGTCAGTCACGAGCTTCGCACGCCGCTCGCGGTCATCTGTTCCGCGGGAGAGAACCTGGCCGACGGAGTCGTGCACGATCGCCATCAGATCGCGGAATACGGGAGCCTGATTCGGAACGAAGGGCGGCGCCTCTCGCGCATGGTCGAGCAGGTTCTGGAATATGCCGGTGCGCAACCTGGACGTCAGCCCTATCAGCTAAGGCCAGTCGAATTGCGCGCGGTCGTCGAGGCGGCTCTCAACGAGAGCCGGCTGCAACTCGAAGAGGGTGGTTTCAAGGTCGAGACAGAAATCGAAACAGATTTGCCTCTCGTGAATGCCGATGCCGCCGCGTTGCAACGAGCACTCCAGAATCTTCTTGGCAACGCAATCAAATATGGCGCCGAAAACCGTTGGATCGCGCTCCGGGCGCGGAAAGACTCCTCGGCTGCGGGAAGCGAGGAGGCGACGCTCACGGTGGAAGATCGGGGCCGTGGAATTCCGGCCCGCGATGTGTCGCGAATCTTCGAGCCATTTTACCGCAGCCCGGATGTGGTGGCCGCGCAAATTCAAGGCAGTGGACTTGGGCTCAGCCTGGTCCAGCACATTGCGGCCGCGCATGGTGGACGGGTCAGTGTGGAGAGCAGGCCGGGCCAGGGCAGCTCATTCACGATCCATCTGCCGATCGCCGCTCCGACCGCGTCATGAACGGACGCATTCTCCTGATCGAAGACGAGCCGGGCCTAATCATCACCTTGCGTGACCGCCTCACGAGCGAGGGCTATACGACGGACAGCGCGCGCGATGGGAAGTCCGGTCTGGCGAAAGCGACAGAGATCCATTTCGACCTCATCCTCCTCGACGTGATGCTGCCGGGCGGGAGCGGCTTCGATGTCTGCCGCGATTTGCGGCAGCGAGGGATTACGACGCCGATCATTATGCTCACGGCGCGCGGTCAACTTATCGACCGGATTCTAGGTTTGAAGCTCGGCGCGGATGATTACGTAACGAAGCCGTTTGAGATGTCGGAATTGCTCGCCCGCGTCGAGGCACAGTTGCGGCGGACTCGCATCCAACCGCTGGCCACCTTGCCGGCGACCTATCAGTTCGGCTCCGTGCGGATCAATTTCGCGCGCGCAGAGATCGAGCGCGACGGGACTCCGATCGAGCTTTCCGCTCTCGAGTTCAAGCTGCTCCAGTTTATGATCAAGCGCCGCGGCGACACACTTTCGCGCGATCAGATGTTGAACGAAGTCTGGGGCTACGATGCAATGCCTTCCACGCGCACGGTGGATGTCCATGTCGCGGGTTTGCGGCAGAAGCTTGAGGAGAATCCGCGCCATCCCCGCTTCATCCTGACCGCGCACGGGCTGGGGTATAAGTTTGTAGGGTAAACTCGAGCGAAGATTCCGGGGAGCGCACGCCTCCAGGCGTGCTGGCGAAGGCGTTCCGCCGAGCGAACTTTCGTCCGCGTGGCGTTATGTCGGGCGTGGGTTTATGGCTTTCCGCCGCTGACGAAAGTTCGTTTTCGCCGAATGCGAAAACCAGCACGCTAGGAGGCATGCGCTTCCCAGATTCCACGCCATTGCTTCAT
>JACCXA010000214.1 GCA_013697365.1 Chthoniobacterales bacterium | reverse complement strand
GGATTGTCCCCTCGCGCAAGCGCCAGCCGTAATTCTCCCCGCCGCCGGGATTGGTTGCTTTTCGCACGTCCTTCTTCGCGCGCTCCCTGGCCGACATCGCCGATAAAAAAGTCACCGGTCGTGCGATCGAAGCCGCACCGAAATGGATTGCGCAGTCCCAGTGTCCAGATTTCCCGGCGCACCGGCGCCGCGGCACCAGCGAATGGGTTATTAGCCGGAATGCTGTAAGTGCCAGCCGCGGCATCGACATTGATCCGCAGAATCTGGCCCAGCAGCGTCGTATTATTCTGCGAATTTCCACCTGGCTCGATACGGCCGGGGCCTTCGTCATTCCCGTTTCCGCCATCACCCGTCGCGATGTAGAGATTGTTTGCGTCGCCGGATCGAGGGCTGAAGCCAATCCAACCGCCGTTGTGATTGCTTTGCGGCTGATCGAACGAGAGCAGAGGCGTTGCCGTAAAACTGTTCGGACTCGCCGTGACCTGGATCTGCGAGACGGTGGAAACGCCCTCGCCAAAGACACCGCCGGGCGCCGTGTAATAGGTGTAGAACTTGCCGTTGCTAGCATAGTCGGGATGGAACGCGAGCCCGAGCAAGCCTTGTTCGCCTCCGCGCCCGTTGCGCAAAAGTGGAGAAAGATCGACGAAAGGTGTCGCGTCCAGCGTAAGGGTTTGAAGATTGAGAATTCTTACGCCGCCGGTTTGTTCGACAATGAACAGCCGGCTGGGGTCGGCCGGGGGTGCGGTGATGAAGACGGGGGCGCTGAGACCAGACGCAACCCGGACGGCCGTGAGAGGAGCGACGGTTTGCGCCTGCGCGATGAAACGGGAGCCGAGGAGCGCCAGTCCAGTTACCGCGATGACCAGCGAATGAATGATTAACTTGTTCCCGTGGGGCACAAGTTTCTTAGGATTTCCTGCCCCGAATGCAAACGGGCTTCACGACGATACCATCGTGCAGCGAGCGCCGATACTTGGCTTGTCATCCGCAACGACCGTGGCGAACCTAGCCCGCCATGAGAATTCGCCGGCAGGATTACCACGACATCGAGCGGATCATTGAATTCGATTTTGTGCGCGCCACCGAAGCCGCCGCGCTCAATTCACTGCAGTGGCTGGGCCGTGGCGAAAAGGAGAAAGCTGATGCCGCGGCCTGCGACGCGATCCGCGGGATGTTCGACCTGATGAACATCTGCGGCGAGGTCGTGATCGGCGAGGGCATCAAGGACGATGCGCCCGGAATTTTCAAGGGCGAACAGCTGGGCAAGTGGATGCCCGGCGCGCCGGCATTCGATATCGCGCTCGATCCGATCGATGGCACGACGAACATCTCGAAGGGGATGCCGAACTCGATCGCCTGCATTGCGGCCGCCAGTCCGGAAGAAGGGGTCAAGGTCGCTCTGCGCGACGTCCCCTCCTTCTATATGATGAAGCTCTCGTATGGCCCGGCGGTGAGCCGCGCGATGCAGATTGCCGGCATCGATACGATCAAGCTGGAGAGCCCGATTGAAGAGATCCTGCTTTCGGTGGCCAAAGCCCTCAACAAGCGTGTGCAGGATGTGGTCGTGATGATGCTCGACCGCCCGCGCCACAAGACGATGACGGCGGAGATCCGGCGCGTGGGCGCTTCATTGCGTATGATTAGTGATGGCGACATCGCGGCGGCCATTGGGCCTGCCATCGCGGAGAGCGGGATCGATATTTACCTTGGGATCGGTGGTGCCCCGGAGGCCGTGCTGGCGGCGGCGGCGCTCAAGTGCCTCGGCGGCGACATGCAATGCAAGATGTGGCCGCGGGATGACAACGAGCGCGCGCAGTTGATCGCGGACGGGCACGAAAAGGACCTGGGCCGGGTGTTTTTTGCGGACGACCTGGCGAATGGCAAGAACATCATCTTTTGCGCGACCGGCATTAGCGACAGCGCATTGCTACGCGGAGTAAAAACGCAGGGTTCAAATACGATCACGCACTCGATCCTGATGCGGGCGAAGAGCAAGACGGTCCGGTTCATTCGCGCTTCTCATGATCTGCAAAACAAGACGATTCGCCTGCGTTCCGACAGCCGCGAGCACAGCATTTAACGCGGCGCGGTCAACGCGGCGAGTGCGCTGCATTGTCGTCCTCGTACTCGGAATCCTAATCGTTCCCAGGGTTCAAGCGGAACCTCTGGATCCGGAAGTCAGCCGGCTGCTCGAGCGCACGGTCGAGCAGGCCGAAAACTTTCGAAAGCAGCTTCAGACAGTGGAGTATGAAGCAAAGATGCGCGTCCGGGAATGGGACGGACGCGGACGGCTGCGCGGGACAGCGAAAGCGCACGCTGTCGTGCGGCCTGGGACGGCGCAGCCGTTGACCTTTATCACTCGCGAGGTGCAGGGAAAGGTGCGCCTGCCCGCGGGCAACAAGGAGCCGGAAACCAACGAGAAAGATATCACGCTGCAGGAGTTCGCGCGCGAACATCGCATCGCGGAGCGCTTTGAGTTCGATGCAGGAGGCTGGGAGCAAATCGCGGGTCAACGCGCACGGCGCATTTCCTTCAAGCCCAAGCCTGATCAACCGGAAAAAACCACCGCCGACCGGTTTCTGGACACAATCACCGGATCAGCCTGGGTCAGCGATGAAGCCAAGCTTGTGAAGTTCGAGCTGCGGCTGATGCGTCCATTTCAGCTCTTTTGGATTTTCGCCGTGCTGCAGGATCTGACAGTGCAATATGAGTTGATCACGCCTGGCCAAATATTGGGGCAGGCCAGGGTGAAGGTGCTCTTCTTTCTAAAGACACCTGTCTACAGCATCCGGCAGCAGCATGATGTGGATTTGAACAATTTTCGGCCCAGAAGTCGCGTTTTGTTGTAGGCGACCGGCCGCGAACGAGCCGGACAAAATCGGCGAAATCCAGATAACACCAGGTTCGATCCCTTGACCCATCCTCCGGTGGCTCGGCATGCTCATGGCGTAAAGCTGCAGCTTTGCGCTTCTCCAGACCTTAGAGGTGCATGGGCATGCTGAAAGTGCAGGATCAAGCACCCGCCCCGAGGCGACACTCCGGCATGTGGAAGAAGACTCTCCTCGACATCGCACAGCTGCTTTGCTGAACTTTGGCCACCAAAACCACTTATGAGACAAATGCCCAAAACCGAGCTGTCGCCAGATAATGGCTGTGTGATCGATACGAAATGGAAAATCGGAGCGCTGAGCTATCACGCATGCGCTTCTGAGATCGGCGACGAACCGGTCGTGAATGAGGCCCGCATGCCGGAGATCATTGTCTTCGATCACGTTGGCTTTCGCGGGGCCTACGCTCGCACCAATCTCAGCTTTCACTTCCTGGGGGACTTTTGGAACGATCGCATTAGTTCGTTGATCATCGTGAGCGGCATCTGGCGTTTCTATCGCGACGATTATTACAAGGGCGACTACTGGGATCTTGGCCCGGGTTTCTACGAGTGCTTCTTTAAGGATCGCGGCCCGGACGATGTAGTCAGCTCGATGCAAGCAATCAAGCTGACGCAAGCTGCGACCTGACGCCTTAAGTGTGTCGCCGCCTGTGGGCGACGACGCCTCCTTAAAAAGAACTTCCGAGGAGCGAGTGACCGTGTGGTTCCGTTAGCGGACGGTGCCATGCTCCGCACCGCGCACGAGCTCGAGCACCCTTTCAGCGCAACCCCACGAAAGGGTAAAGCCAGATCCGCCGTGCCCGTAATTGTGGATTACAACACGGCCGCCGCTCTTCCAGCCACCCTCGACACGGACACCCGCGCGCCGGTAAGGACGAAGCCCGAGACGCCTGCGCCAATTACCGCCACTGCCGAAGTGGGACTCGCCATAGTCACGACAATGATGTGCGTGCGCAGCGTGTCTCTTTCACCTACAGTCTTGGGAGATGGTTGCCGTGGCTGAATTGACGTTGAGCGATAGAATTCTGGCGGGTGAGCGCATCAGCACCGACGAGGCTCTGGAGCTTTATCGATGGCCCTTGGAGGAACTCGGCGCTCTGGCTAGCGCGCGCCGCGATCTGGCGAAGCGTACCAGCTACTCGGATCGGGGCAACGAGATCGTGACCTACATCGTCGACCGCAACATCAATTACACCAACGTCTGTAACGTCTACTGCAAGTTCTGCGCGTTTTACCGCACGCAGAAGGATGACGATCATTACGTGCTGACGCGGGAGCAGCTCGACGACAAGC
>JACCXA010000193.1 GCA_013697365.1 Chthoniobacterales bacterium | reverse complement strand
GCATTAGCCTGCTGGATGAGGCCACGGTGGAAAGCATCCGTGGGCTCGGCGGCCTGACCGGGATCGCCATCTCACATCCGCATTACTACGCGACGATGCTGGAATGGAGCCGTGCCTTCGGCGACATCCCGATCCATCTGCACACAGCTGATCGCGAGTGGGTCATGCGCTCAGGGGCTGCGATCGCTGTTTGGGATGGGGAACAAAAGGAGCTGGCGCCTGGACTGACGCTCGTGAAGTGCGGCGGGCATTTCGCCGGCGGCACCGTGCTGCATTGGGCAGGTGGTGCCAACGGCGCCGGTGCACTCCTGACGGGCGATATTCTCACGGTCACGGCGGATGGCTGGGTGAGCTTTATGTATAGCTATCCAAATCTGATTCCGTTACGCGCGGCCGCGGTGCAAGACATCGCCACGGCGTTGCGGCCCTTTGTCTATGATCGAATTTACGGCGCCTTCTGGGAACGAGTCATCGCCACGAATGCTCAGGCCGTCGTGACGAGATCGGTCGAACGTTACTGCCAGGCCATAGCCTAACGAGTGGCTTCGAGCCGGTAAAACTCCCGACCGAAGCCAGCGAAACCGGCATGGACCGCCGGATCAATAGGCGTCCGGTGTCTGGCACGAGGCGAGCGCAATCCCGGCGACGGCTTCGGCGAGATAAACGGCGCGCGCAGTCTTCGGATGCGCGGCGAGTTCCTCGGTGGCAGCCCGTGCGAGTTCGGGACCGAAATTCCAGAGCGAGGAATGCCAGCGTGGTTTTAAGAGACCCATCACGCCGTCGCCGATGAGGAATAGGGCGCCGATCTGGACGAGGCGGCGTGTTGTCGTTTGGCTTGTCATGGCCACCCTATTGCGTGGGGCGGAGAGTTTTTCAAATCACTTCGGGACAAAGGTGGGGCTCCCTCCGCGTGATGCCTGGAACGGCTGAAAGTCCCCTAACGAGTTGCCGTCAGACGCTTTTGCCGCGGACGAAATGCAGGATGGCCACGATGACGGCGATGACGAGAACGATGTGGACCAGCCCGCCCGCGATCTTCATCACGAAACCAAGGAGCCAGAGAGCGAGCAGGACGATAGCGATTGTGAGTAGCATACCTGAACTTCGTGCGTGGCCTCTCTTCTGAGGGTGTGCGGGAGCGCTTCCCCCTGGCGCGGACGCAACCGCGTTGGCATCTCATTCCGAATCTGGAAGCAATATGAAGATTCATCATAAGCTGTCGATCGTTGCGATCCTCGGCTTCGGAGCGCTTGTCCCGGTGACGAGTTCCGAAGCAGGCCGCATCTCGATTGAGATTGGCGATCGTCCTTACTATACCCGCGGCCCGTCGTATTGGGAGCGCGGTTCGCAGTGGGTCTGGGTGCCGGGGCATTGGTCGCGGGGGCGGCAGCACTGGGTGCGCGGGCGCTATGTTCGACGTGGCGGCGACGGTCTTCGTGGCCGGGCCTTGCGTCGTCATCGTTTGCATCGCGACTCCAGTATCTTTCGTTAGGCTCGTGGGGGCCGGGCACCCGTGGCCGCGTTCGGGCGCCCGGTTGTCCGGCGTCGCAACGCCTTCAGCTGTAATGTCGGCCTCCGCTGACGTGATCCTTGAAACGGAGCGCCTTCGACTCCGCCTGGTCAAAGAAGGCGACGCCGACTTCTTCCTCGAGATTCTCAACGAGCCGGCCTTCATCCGCTTCGTCGCAGACCGAGGTGTTCGCACCCGGGCGGAAGCCCTCGACTACATCGCCAACAAAATCTGGCCGAGCTACACGGAATTCGGCTTCGGGTTTTACATCACCGAGCTGAAAACAGGAGGGGAACCGGTGGGGATGTGCGGTTTGGTAAAGCGGGAAACGTTGCCGGATGTGGATATCGGCTATTCGACTCTGCGGAAATTCTGGGGCAGAGGCTACGCCTTCGAAGCAGCCGCCGCCCTCATGAAACATGGGCGCGAGCAATTGGGAATCCCGCGCATCAACGGCTTCACTGCGTCCGACAATGTGAGCTCGATCAAGTTGCTCGAGAAGCTGGGCCTGCGTTACGAAAAAACGATCCAGCTTCCCGGCTACCTCTCGGAGACGATGATGTTTGTAGAGCCCAGCTTCGCCACGAGAGGTGGCGCTACATCTGCGAGCGCAGGGCCAACCCCAGGCGGCCTTTGATTTTCTCCTTGAGTGGCCGCCGTTCCCAATCCGCCATCGTAATCTCCCGTGACTGAGCTTTGTCCTTCTCGAAAACGCGGATGTGTTTTTCGACGAACCTCTTGTCGAGGACGTTAAGGTTCGCCTCTTCGTTGAGCGAGAGGGAGCGGTTGTCCAGGTTCGCCGAGCCAACCGAGGCCCAGATGTCGTCGATGAGAAGATACTTACAATGAAAGCGCGCGGGCTGATACTCGTAGAAGCGCGCGCCCGCCTTGAGTAATGGAGGCCAGCGCATCTTGCCGACAGCGCGCACCAGCTGCGCATCGATATCGGTGCCGGGGGTGATGATCTCAATCTTGACGCCGCGCCCGAGGGCATCGAGCAGCGTCTGCCGGCAAAGTTGATCCGGGATGAAGTACGCATTGGCGATCCGGATGTGGCGCCGCGCGGCCGCAATCGAAACAAGCAACATCAAGCGCGCGCTGTCCGATCCTTCACCGGCGGAGCTTTTGAAGATCTGACACATGTCGTCGCTCACGCGCTCCACCT
>JACCXA010000185.1 GCA_013697365.1 Chthoniobacterales bacterium | reverse complement strand
CGGCTTCGGTCCGCGCCCATTGATCGGCGGCCAATATCGCATCGAGGGGGGCGTCCGCAATGGAGGCGTGGCGATTCATCACCTTCTCGACGAGCTGCCAGATTCCGGGGAATGAAATACGGTTTTGCAGGAAACCTGAGACTGCGACTTCATTTGCGGCGTTCAAAACAGCAGGCAGGGTGCCGCCGGCCTCGCCGGCCCGGCGCGCGAGATTCAAAGCCGGGAAGTCATCGTACCGTGGGGTCGCAAAGTCGAGCTGGCGAAGCATGCCAAAATCGAGCGGCGCGAGGGAATTCGGGATGCGCTCGGGCCAGGTGACGGCGTATTGGATTGGGAAGCACATGTCCGAATGGCTGAGCTGCGCGAGGATGGAACCGTCCGCGAATTCGACCATCGAATGGACGATGCTCTGTGGGTGGACGATCACTTCGACCCGCTTCATTTCCACGTTGAAAAGCCAGCGCGCCTCGATCATTTCGAGGCCCTTGTTGAAGAGGGTGGCGGAATCGATCGTGATCTTCGGGCCCATGCTCCAGGTGGGATGACGGAGAGCCTGCGCGGGGGTGATGGCAGCGAAGTCCCTGGCCGGAGTTTCGCGGAAGGGACCGCCGGAGGCCGTGAGAATTAGCCGGCGGACAGCAGAAACATCGAACACCGAACATCGAACATCGAACGTCGAAGACTCTGTCTCCCCCGTTCGATGTTCGGTGTTCGATGTTCGATGTTCGATGTTGTCGTGGAGTCGACTCTCCAGGCACTGAAAGATTGCATTATGTTCGCTGTCGACCGGCAACACGCGCACTCTCTTCTTGGCCGCGGCGCCCATCACGATCTCGCCCGCCATAACCAGAATCTCCTTGCTCGCCACGGCCAGATCTTTCCCAGCCGCTATCGCAGCCAGCGCGGGCCGCAATCCTCCTATACCAACCACGGCGATCAGCACCATCTCGGCATTGGGGAGCGCCGCGATCTCACGCAGGCCGGCCTCGCCCACAAAAATCTCGGGCGCGTAGGTCAGGCTCGCGCGCAACTCGTCGAGCTTCGCTTCCTCGACAATGCAAACAGCTTCCGGGCGGAACTCATTCGCCTGCGCCGCCAGCTTCGCCGCGCTGCCCTTCGCGGCGAGCCCCACGATCTCCATCCGGTCTGGCAGATCGCGCGCGACCTTGAGCGCGCTGTCGCCGATCGAACCGGTCGCCCCCAGGACGACGACGCGTTTGCGCTTCATGATGGAGGCGGCGTTTTCCAACCCGGCGCGTTGTGCGACGAATGGCACATCATCATTCCGCCTCTACGGAACCCTGACGACGAGCCGCAAGTAAAAGAACAAAAGGGGCGCTGTGAAAAGCAGGCTGTCGACCAGGTCGAGGGCGCCGCCGATACCGGGTAGAAAATTTCCCGAATCCTTCACTCCCGTGCTGCGCTTGATGATCGACTCCGCGAGATCGCCAACCACCGCCGCGAATCCCAACAGAAGTCCGAGCACGGTGGCGTGTGTCCAATTTAGAACCGCGAGCTGATTCGGCATCAGGCTGAACAAGCCCCAGCTCGCCAGGAGCGAAAAGACGAGCGCACCGCCAAATCCTTCCCAGGTCTTTTTCGGGCTGATGTGCGGGATCATCTGGTGGCGGCCCATGACGCTGCCGGTGAGATACGCGCCCATGTCGCTGAATTTCGTGACCACGATCAGGTAGAGCACGTAAAATTGCCCCGTGACCTCACCGGTCGTAGAGCGCGGGACGACGAAGACGATCTTCGTTAGAAAGTTAAAGAGCCAAAGAATGTAGAGCAGCCCAAAGAGCGTGTAGGCCATCGTTCGTAGCGGCGCATCATCGCGCAGGCTCTCAAACATCTGCCTCGTGAAGACCGTGAGGAGAAAACCGAGCAACACCGCCATCTCGAAGTCGTAGGATTGCGCGGGCCCGACGGTGGAGAAGTAGTAGAAACTTCCGCAGAGCATGATCGCGCCGCTGACCATGGCAGTGATCTTGAAATTCGGCAGGCCCTTGTGGTCGAGCATGCCGTAGAACTCCCACAGAGTTACCAGCCCGAAAGCGGCGATGAGGCCGAAGAAGGCCAGCTCGTAACCCGAAAAAATGATGAGCAGCGCCACTGACCAAAGCGCAATCGTGCTCGCGAAACGGAAGATGAAAGTGAGCCTGGCGGTAACCGGCTTTGGCTTGGCTCGGTCCAGCGTCTCAGGCATGAGGGGGCACCATCAGGAAGGAAGATGCGTTAGGCAAGCGGCTCCATTCATGGGGCTCGAACAGGCTTTGCAGCCCGAAATCGGCCGCTTAGGTTCGTCGCTGTGAGCAAGACAATGCCAGCGGTGGTCAAGACGCGCTCTGAGCCGGGCGTCGACCTGCGGGAAGTGCCGGTGCCCGAGGTTGGGCCGAACGATGTCCGGATTCGCGTGCAGAAGGCATCCATCTGCGGGACGGATGTGCACATTTACAATTGGGATGCGTGGGCGCAGAAAACGATCCCTGTCCCCCTCGTGATCGGGCACGAATTTGTGGGCCTAGTCGACCAGGTCGGAAACGCCGTGACGGATTTCAAAGAGGGAGAGGTGGTCACGACTGAGGGCCACATCGTCTGCGGTCATTGCCGAAATTGTCTCGCTGGGCGCCGCCATCTTTGCCCGAATACCAAAGGCATCGGCGTGAACCGGCCCGGCGGCTTCGCGCAATTCGTTTCTGTACCCTCCAGTAATATCTGGCGCTGCGATCCGAACATCCCGCTCGATGTCATTTCCTGCTCCGACCCGCTCGGGAACGCCGTCCATACTGCCCTGTCATTCGATCTCGTCGGCGAAGATGTCTTGATTACTGGCGCGGGGCCGATCGGTTGCATGGCGGTGCCGATCGCAAAGATGGCTGGCGCGCGGAAGGTGGTGATAACCGACGTGAATCCCTATCGGCTTGATCTCGCTCGCAAAATGGGAGCGACCCTCGCGATCGATGTGCGCGAAACCAAGCTTCAAGACGCGATGCACGATCTCGGAATGAAGGAGGGCTTCGATGTGGGTCTTGAGATGTCCGGCAACCCCAAAGCCTTCACTGATATGCTCGATGTCATGGTCAACGGCGGTCGCATCGCCATGCTCGGCATCATGCCCGGCAGTGCGGCGATCGATTGGAACCTCGTTGTCTTTCACGGACTGACGATCAAAGGCATCTATGGACGAGAGATGTTCGAGACCTGGTACAAAATGACGGCCTTGATCCAGAGCGGCCTCGATATCTCACCGATCATCACCCACCACTTTCCTTACACCGATATCATCAAAGGTCTTGAGTTGATGAAGTCCGGTCAATCGGGCAAGATCGTCCTGGACTGGGCGGCGTAGAACCTCTTTTTCTCGACGAGGCGAGACGCCCGGCTGCCGCACATCCGGGACGGCCGGTGCGCCGGCGCTCAAGCTTGCCGTTCGCGCTCCTAGCTATTATTCTCAGGGGATGGTTGGCGATGTAAAAAGACTGCTTAACGCGCGGCCTTTTGTCCCTTTTACGATCGTGACGAGCGGGGGGAGTCGCTACAGTGTTCCGACGCCGGACCACTGCGGCATTGACCCGCAGAGTTCCCGTGTGGTCGTTTGGTTCGATGACGGCTCAGGGATCACGATTGCCGGTTTGCACATCGCTTCGTCGGAGCAGGCGACACTTGTTCCGTGAGCGAACTGCCTTCCCCCACGCTGTCACTGAAAGTCGAGCGGGCGTCCGTCTCTTCCCGCGACGCCCTGCGGCTGATGAAGTGTATGTGCGGGGAGATTGACGAGCTTTATGGCAATCCTCCTGCCAGCACGCCCTTTGACCTCAGCGGGATGGACGCACCAGGTGCCGTTTTTGTTGTCGCGCGCGCTTCGGGACGCGCGGTGGGATGTGCCGCACTTCGTCCGCTGGAAGCGACCACCGCCGAGGTGAAGCGGATGTATGTCGTGCCCGCGGCGCGCAAGCAGGGCCTGGCGCGCGAAATAATGCGCAGCCTTGAGGAAATCGCGCGCGAGTGCGGCTTCAGCGCGATCTGGCTTGAGACTGGCCAGCGTCAGCCCGGCGCGATCCGGCTATACGAAAGTCTCGGCTATAAGCGAATCGCTGCGTACGGTGACTACAAGGACGACCCGGTGAGTGTTTGCTTTGGCAAATCGTTGATCTGAAATCAGGCCGGGGAGCTCTCAAGATTATTCGAGTGCGGCCGCAGTCGCGTGCTGACCTTCCAACTGCAGCACCATGCGCCGGATATGTTTGTAACCCTGACGACCCTGCAGAACTTGCAGGCTCGCTTCCGGAGCGCCCCAGCGCAGAATTTGGATCGGCTCGCTCCGAACACCCCAGGTATTCATGTCACCACGACTACCCATATAGAGGTCGATCGTGTTGCGTCCCGAGAGGGCCCAGCCGTAATCATCCACCTTGTAGATTTGGCCCGTGGAGAGGAGGCGGAAGGTGGTGCCGGCGGGCCAGCGCGACCAATCTGCCGCGGCGCTTCCGATCGTTGGGCGCACGAGCACGGTCGTCGTCACCTTCTTCCGGCCGCGCTTCGTTCTTACCCAGCGGGTAACCTTCTTTTTTTGCGGTGTCAGATACGAGTCAAGTGATGCGCCGGAAAGAGAGGCGCGCCGATAATCCGAGGCGGAATCTGAATCAGCCGGGAGGGCGCGCGCCGCGTATGCAGCGCGTCGGAGTCCGGCAGTCGCTGCGCGGAGCCGGCCGCCGAGTGCGTTGCGATTGCTGTATTGCACGTGGTCGGCTTCGGTGTGGGTGTAGGCTGTCGTCCGGACGGTCTGGAAATCACTCTTCGCCATCGGTGCCTCGTAGGCCGGTAATCTTCGTGAAGCGGTCGTGGTGGTGGTTCCACACGACGAGAGGAGGAGCGCGCCGATTGCCGCCAGCGCGGCCGATAAGAGAATGCGAAGCTGTGCGCGTCTCAAGGTAATTGGTGCGGGTGTTAGCAGTTACGCACAGCATTCAGCAAGAAGAATCTCCGCTTTTTGCAACCAGACTGCGATCGTCGAAGTTGCGCCATGCTTGCTGCCTTCGATCAACAACTCTCCCGCACGCTCGACGAAATTCGCTCGCAAGGTCTCTATAAAACCGAGCGCGTCATCACCACGCCGCAGGCCGCCCGAATTTCGGTCGCGGACGGGAAGCAGGTGCTGAATATGTGCGCGAATAATTACCTCGGGCTCGCGGATCATCCGGCGTTGATCGCCGCGGCCAAGGACGCCCTCGACACGCACGGCTTCGGGATGGCGAGCGTGCGCTTTATTTGCGGCACGCAGGATATCCATAAGGAACTGGAAGCCGCGCTCTCGAAATTCCTTGGGATGGAGGACACCATTCTTTATCCGTCCGCCTTCGATGCGAACGGCGGCCTTTTCGAGACGCTGCTCGGGCCGGAAGACGCGGTTATTTCGGATGAACTCAATCACGCTTCGATCATTGACGGCATCCGCCTCTGCAAAGCGCAACGGGCGCGCTACAAGCACACCGACATGGCCGATCTGGAAGCGAAACTGCACGAAGCGAGTGGGGCACGCGTGCGCTTGATCGCGACCGACGGCTGCTTCTCGATGGACGGAACGATCGCGGAGCTCGAGGCCGTCTGCGACCTGGCCGAGAAATACGGCGCGCTCACCATGATCGATGACGCGCATGCCAGCGGCTTTCTGGGCAAGACCGGCCGCGGCACGCATGAATACCGCGGCGTGATGGGGCGGATCGACATTATCACCGGCACGCTCGGCAAAGCGCTGGGCGGCGCGAGCGGAGGATTCACGAGCGCGCGGAAACAGATCGTGGAACTGCTGCGGCAGCGCTCGCGACCCTACCTCTTCTCGAACAGCGTCGCGCCGCACATCGTCGCCGCGACCTTAAAAGCACTCGAGCTCTTGAGCGCTTCCACCGAGTTGCGCGATAAACTCGAAGAGAACACAAAATACTTCCGTGGGGCGCTGCCTGAGCGCGGCCTCACAATTAAACCCGGCACACACCCCATCGTCCCGATCATGCTCGGTGACGCGGCCAGGTCGCAGCAATTCGCGGCGCGGATGCTGGAAAAGGGGGTCTACGTGATCGGCTTTTTTTATCCCGTGGTTCCACACGGCACGGCGCGCGTGCGCACCCAGATCTCGGCCGCGCATTCGCGCGAAGAGCTGGAGTTCGCGGTCAAAGCCTTTGGCGAAACGAACGACGAACTCCGGAGCTAAGGCGCGCGATGCTCTATATGGTGGTGGAGCGGTTCAAGGAAGGCGCCGCGCCCGAAATCTACCGGCGCTTTCGCGAGCAGGGACGAATGATGCCCGAGGGCCTGGAGTACATCTCGAGCTGGATCGACCTCGATTTCTGTACCTGCTATCAACTCATGCGGACCGAGGACGATTCACTCTTCGGTCTCTGGACAGACCGCTGGGATGACCTAATGGAGTTTTCCATCCTGCCTGTGCAGACGTCGGCAGAGGCAGCGCAAGCTATCGGCCAAACGCACCCGGACGACCGTTGACCGCGAAATTGACGCGCGAGAGATCGGGTTTACCCGCCGACGAATTTCGGCTATCCGTCCCTTCCATGAAATTTCTGCGCGCATTTCTTCTTTTGTCGGCTTTCCTCTTTTGCCCAGCGAATTTCGCCCCGGCGCAAAATGCTGATTTCCCGGGCGTGCAAAAGGCGATGTCGCCGGGCGCATTCGAGCAGGCAGGCCTGAGTAAACTCAGTCCGGAAGAACGCGCGCGACTGGATGAGTTCATTCGCGGCTATGTGGCCGTGACCAGTGAAAAGGCTGCGACGGCGGCAGTCGATGACGCGGTCAAGAACCGGAAGGTGAAGGAGCCGGAGATCATCGAGAGCCGGCTGGTCGGAAAATTTACCGGCTACACTGGCCGCACAAGATTCGCGCTCGAGAACGGGCAGGTCTGGGCACAGGCACAGCAGGATAGCAGGTCTTTCCCGCCGGTTGACTCGCCCCCGGTGCTGATCGTTCAGACGGGCCTGGGCGGGCACCGGATGTATATCCTGGGTGGAGGCAATCTTCGCGTCGGGAAATTCCGCTAGAAGCGGCCTCTTTTGCTACGCCACGTGATGCAGGGCGATGCTTGAGCCGACCCACGTCTTGTTCTTGTTGAACTTGACCCCCATCATCGCGCCCTGGCTCATGCGAACCAGGTTGTTGACCAGCGTCGGTTCGCCGTGCTCCGGCCAGACGAACATCATGCGAATCTCGGCCTTCGAGAGCGCGCCGTCCGGCGTCGGAACGAAATCGGCATAATTCACTTTCTCCTGCAGAATCCACGCATGCGGATCGGTGAGGGCCGCGAGCTTCTGCCCGGTCGGTTCGAGATCAACTCCCAGCCCGGAAAAAGAATAGAGCGGCTTGAGGACGAATTCAGCAAGGGACTCGCCGGCCGGGAACTCATCGGCGAAGAAGGCGCGCGCAGTGTGCGCGGTCTTCAACACGGGCAGCGAGTGTTTGCTGATTCGAAAATACCAGTTCGGATGGCCGACCCAGGTGACGTCAATCTCGTGCTGAAAATTGAAGCCGAAGCTAAGGTCGGGCCGGCGCAGCAGTTCATCGAAGATGACGCGATTGTAGATCCGCTCGATCCGCACCTCGCGTCCGTCGCGCTCGTAGAATAATTCGCGGCCGCGGCGCGTCACCTCAGTCAGGGAAACCGGCGCCACTCCGAGTAACGTTTCCGTGCACGCGAAATCGATCCGCGTGTTTTGTTTCTCCGGTTCGATCTCGAGGAGCACCACGTTTTCCGGATCAGAGTCGGCGACGATCACTTTTCGCAGCAGCTCACGATACGAAACCTCGTCCAGACCGCCGAAGAACGGCCGCCAATCGCCCGGTATCGCCGGATAGGCGTGCCGCATGCAGCGCAGCAGGAAAATCTGAAAAGCGTAGAGGCTCGGGAACCCCTGTAACTCGATCAGTCGCGGGCTGAGGCGGCCGTGCTCCTCGCAGATTGCGAAGTCGACCTGGAGGAAAATGGGATGCGGCGTTTCTCCCGGAACCTCCAGCCCGGGAGGAATGGCCTTCCGCGCATGCTCTGCGAAGTCCGGTGTCCTCACCTGCGCGACGAGTTCGTGCGCGGCCTGCGAAACTTCGGCGGTGAATTCGGGCTTGAGAAAGATCGGCGTCTCGGAGATGCGGAAGTCGACCGGCCAGCGCTCGGTCCCGTTTGCCATCCGCTGCAGTTCCGCATACCGCGCCTCACTGAAGTCGGCGTTAAAGCGCGCGCGCAGTTCCGGATGCATGGCTTCCGAACGGAAGGTCTAAAGGAGAAACTTTCCGCTCTCCATCACCTTTTTGTCATCAAACCAGATGTCGAAGTTGCGACCGACACAATCGATGTGCGTTCTCGAAATCCAGCTCTGCCCGGTGTGCTCGGCGTAGGGATGACCGAAGGCAATGTGGATGCCGGGGATCTTTTCGTCCTGCAGGATGTTCCCGATGACGCGCGTGCAAGCCGTGTTGGTCCCGATCGCAAACTCGCCGACGCGGCTGCTGTTTTCGTCGGTGCTCGTGTAAGCGCGGAATTCCTCCAGCAGCACTTTGTTGTCGCACCGCAAAGAGCGGATGCGGTTCTCCTCGATCTCAATCGTGAGCGGCGTCGCTTCGATGTCGCCGTATTTCCGGCAAAGGTAATCGCCCACGACGCCATCCACGACGAAGACGCCATTGCTGTTAAAGGGTGAAGTGAAAATTTCGCCGCCCGGCAGGTTACCCCACTTTTCCTGGGTGATAATGCCGGCGGTCTTCAGCCATTTCAGGGTGGGCGAAATGTCCGCCACGTAGTCTGTTCCCGCAGGGGTTCGGCACGTGACCTTGGACGTCATCCGCGCCCGTTCGACAAGCTTCTGGCTGAAAGCGTCGATCGCCCTGAAATCGGCGCGCATCCCTTCCAACATGATTTGATGGCTGATGTTGACCATGTGGCCGTGACGCAAGCGATGCTTGTTCACGACCGCCGTCATCTGGATGCGCGACCCCAGTTCCCCGCGTTGAGTCTGCGCGCAAAAGATGCTGACCTGCGAGGTCGCGAGATCTTCCAGGATAATTTCGGGCATGCCGGTGAGCGGCCGCGGCGCATAATTTTCGAGGATAAAGACCGCGTGCTCCGCGCCCAGCTCCTCGACTTCACACTGCAAGGCGGCCGCAATCTCCTGCGTCGCTTCGTCCGTGATAATCGTGATTCGCTCTTCCGGCTTCAGACGCAGGCAGGTCCGGATCGCATTGCGCGCTCCCGGGATAAGTTCCTGATCGATTGTGTCGCTGGAAATACGGTCCGGCATACAAAGAGCGGTCATGATGACGCGGAAAGCGGCGACGGGCAATCCCTCTGCCGCACCGACCTTTATCCTCCCCTCCTCCCTGCGGCAGAAAGAGCAGGTCCGACCGCGAACAGGATTTCTTCAGGCAGCCGCAGTGCCCGGCTCGGGAACAGACAACCCTTCGTACGTCTCGCCCACAATGTGATCAACCACTGCGCGCATGTCGCGTGTCCGCGCCCAAACCTCGAGTTGCCGATCGGCTCCATTCCCCTCCCGCATGATCCGTTGGATGTGCGCGAGTTCCTTCGCGCTCCCGAGTTCCTCCAGCTCCGCTCCGATGAACTCCAGCATCTCGTTGAGCAGACTGCGCGCTTCCATCTCCTGCTCGCGCCCGAAGTCAATCAGCTTGCCATCCAGACCGTAACGGGCGGCGCGCCAGCGATT